>JAOZPL010000230.1 GCA_029932795.1 Candidatus Zixiibacteriota bacterium
AACAAACTCTGCTGGAAGGGTGTCTACTCGCAGGACTGAATCGCCGGTTTCATATGTCATCGCGCCGGGATTCACGACATCCCTGAAAAGTGTAATAACCCTCTGATTGCCATCAAAATGAAGTCCATACTGATCCTTGTCGGAAATAGCGAAAGAACGGGCCAGACGGATGGATGAGGTAATATCCCTGTGTTCACTACGGAACTTGATACGATCGTACGCAATCTGGAACCGAGGCACCGCCATAGCAGCTACGATTCCGATAATGACGCTCACGATCATAATCTCCATGAGCGTAACGCCGCGGTTAGTCCGATTCTTAATATTCATAATCATTCACCTGACAACAAAAGCTTTTCTTTTACTCTATCCTGTTCCCAAAGGGTCACCCATACGAACCTGAGGCAATCACATAACCTGCTCTCCTGCAAGCCATTATCTACCCGAGCGGTTCTCTGTTGTCAGATAAGCAGACGGTATGCCTGAGACCAGCCAAAAAGGTCCTCTCAAGCCCTATACCTGAGCCGGGGTTATCCGATAACGAGTTACGGAGAGTCCCGGAGCGCTGATCAGTCCGTTTTGAACATTCCGGGACTCTCAGACGTTTCACTTATTATGGGATATAACCTATAGACAGTGGACAAGTCAGAAACAGCTACATTTCGGATTGACAAAACGAAGATTCTCAATAAATTAAAAGTAGTAAAGGTCTTACAAGGTCAAACCGTTGCTCGCGAGGGAGCAAGAGAGGAACTCCAATGTCAAGTCAACATGGCGGTATCCCCCGTCTTATAGTAGACATAATCCTCGTTTCCACTGTTACGGCAATCTCAGTCAATGCGGCAGGTATATCAGGGCTCACGGACGAGCCGGTAACGCTGCAAAAAGCACCTCAGTATATCACTCAGAGCGCCCGCGAATTCCTGATGCAGAGAGATAACACGACAGCCAGAGTATGGGTATTCTTTACCGATAAGGGCGTTTTCGACCGCTCCGGTTTTGATCGGGCTGCCTCCGCCTTGACGCTGACAGAACGGGCGATGAAACGTCGCGCCAAAGTCGGAAAAGACAAAATCCTCTTTGTTGACCTTCCAGTCAAACAGGATTACGTCGAGCAAGTAGCCGCGCTGGGTGGTAAGCTTAGGCGCATTTCCCGCTGGTTGAACGCGGCCAGCTTTGAGGTTCCGATGGATCGTCTCGAGGAGATCGGTTCCCTCCCATTGGTCGCCTTTGTCAGACCGGTAGCCAGATATAAGAAGGAGTTGTCGGCAGACATAGAAGGTTACCGGGATGTCGACATCCCCACACCACAGTCTCCGGACGCACTTAACTATGGCCCCTCGTTCGGTCAACTCAATCAGATCAATGTTCCGGCGGTTCATTCAAAGGGATACACCGGGCAGGGGGTCACACTGGCCATTATGGATACCGGATTCCGCAAGAGTCACGAGTCCTTTGCTCTGCATGACGACGAAGGTCGCATTCTGGCCGAATGGGATTTCATTTTCAACGACGGGAACACGGCTAACGAACCGCCGGACGACTGGGATAGTCAATGGAATCACGGCACCTACATCTGGGCCACCTGCGGAGGAGAAAAGGATGGCTCCATCTACGGTCCCGCTTACAAGGCCAACTTTATTCTCTGCAAGACCGAGGATGTCCGAGCCGAGTACCCGGGGGAAGAAGACAACTGGGTGGCTGCTCTTGAGTTTGCTGATTCTATCGGAACAGACGTTATCACTACCTCGCTTAGCTATTCAGACTGGTACACCTACGATGATTTGGATGGCCTGACGGCAACAATTACCATAGCCGCCAACACTTGCGACAGCCTCGGGATTGTGATGTGTAACTCAATGGGCAATTCCGGCCCCTCCGCCGGAACTCTGACAGCTCCTGCCGATGCGTTCGGCATTCTTGCGGTGGGCGCGGTTAACTCGGCTGGCTATATTGCCAGCTTCTCGTCAAGGGGTCCAACCTGGGATGGCCGGACAAAGCCGGAGGTATGCGCCCAGGGTGTATCCACATACTGCGCCTCACCTTCGGGTGATAACCTGTATACAACAAAGAGCGGGACCTCGCTATCGACCCCACTGGTGGCCGGAGCCGCCTGTCTGCTCATCGAAGCCAGACCGAATTTCACACCGGCCCTCATTCGCCAGGCACTCATGGAGACCGCTTCCAATGCCGTCTCGCCGGATAACACTTATGGCTGGGGCATAATCGACCTAAATGATGCGCTCGAGTGGGGAGCCAGTTTCACGGCCGACACGACTATCGGGGAAGTTCCCCTGACCGTGCAGTTCACAGGAACCTCTTCGCTCAGTCCGACCTCATGGTGGTGGGAATTCGGGGACGACAGCACCTCTGATCAACAGAATCCGATCCATGTATATCTGGTACCGGGAACATACACCGTCTCCATGACGGTAGAGACAACTTACGGCCCGGTCACCATGGAGAAGCCGACTTTTATTGCGGCTCTCGGAGACACTCTGACTTTTGTGGGTGACTCGGTGTTTGCCGGCGACACGGTGGATATATCGGTGCTAATGAACAACAGCCAGTCGTTGAACAGAATCGTTGTTCCGTTCAAGCTGACTGACGAACCGTTTGACCTCTCCATGGTTGACGTCCTACCGGGTAGCCGGACGAGCTACTTTGAGAAGCTGGACTATCTCATTCTCGACGAGGAGAACCAGGAATACGCTGTAGAACTGGTGGCTGACACCGGCGGCGGATCACCCTTTCTGCCACCCGGCTCAGGCGAAGTGCTGGTGATACGTGCGCAAACCGACGCCCTGGCGCTGGGCAGCCTCATTGATACGGTAACCACGACACCGGTCGCCGGATACACACCTCTGGCGGAGTCCGATGTGGTAACATACGAACCAAAAGCCGGAGTTGGAATTGTTTCCACCAAGGGAATACAGCGCTGCGATGCTGATTACAGCAACGATGGAACCATTGACATCGGCGACCTGACAGGTTTAATCTCTTACCTTTTCATTCTTACCTACACGCCACCGACTGTCCAGTCAGGCGACTGTAACGCCGATTTGATGGTTGACATAGACGACATCACCTATCTCATTCAGTACCTGTTTTTGGGAGGACCTCCGCCGCCTACGCCCTGAGCACGCGTCAATAAGCATTTCAGCGAGGAGCACAATCCTGAGAGGAAGCGAAGGCAGGGCTGCCAGCCGAGGAGGGGAAAAGATGTTGACTCGTATAACACTGCTACTGGCTGTGTGTCTGCTGGTATGGTCGGCTGCTGATGCCGACCAGGATGTAAGTACGTCGACACCCTATTCACCATTCCCAATTGAGGCGGAACCAGTTCCTCATCCCACCAGCCCAGGGCCGGTTACTCTGCGGGTGACCATAACTCCAGCTGTTGAGTGCGATGAGATCACGCTGACTGTAACCAAGATTGACAATCTGACATACGACGGACCGGGTTCCCTGACCGCACCTGCGGCTCAGTCCGAGCCCACTGTCTTTGAACTCCACGTAGTCATTCCGGCCAATGACACTTCGGGCCTTGAATTCAAGGTGACAGGGGGAGGGACCGCAGACATTGATAGGAGCTACTGGGTTGCCGAGAAAGACACCGTAAAGTTCTATGGCGGGAATCCGCGGCTGTATCCCGAGGCCAGGTATCCGAGAAAACCCCCCCGGATAATCAGGATGGCAGACTCGCTGGAGGCCGAAGCAACTAAATACCCACAGGGCCGCCAGACTATCCGTGACGAGTACGGAAACCCGATATCAGAACAAGAGCCCCGGGAACAAAAGAAAGAATCCAAGGAACTGCATTCGCTGTTTGTGCCCGGCGATACCACTGTCGTCTGGCACAGAGATGATTCTGGCGGACTGTATCCTGTTCCCATCTCAGAACTACAGTCACCAGAGGAGCGCCGGAGGGAACGCGATCTAGCCAGAATGCGAGAGCTGGAGAAGGCACCTTTGATGGGCAGGCCCCGCGAGACGATCGCGGTAGGTCGTACGGTGTATGCGCGCCTCGAAGGGGAGTATAAGTTTCACGAACTGCCGACCACCT
>JAOZPL010000231.1 GCA_029932795.1 Candidatus Zixiibacteriota bacterium
CCGTTATTGACATCGGCAAGGCCGACAACCCTCACCAACCCGCTGGGGCAGGCAGTGCTGCACGCGAGCCCTGAGCCATAGCGATAATTAAAATATTCCCAATCGCATTCGGTGTAAATGCTACCCTCAAAAGCATCTTGTAATGCCAGCGCCGCGGCGTCGTATCCGACCAGGAATTGGAAACCGCCCAGTTCATGCAGACTCCTGTCCAGAAGAATATCCACCTCGGTGAACGTACCCTGAAATGCACCGTTCCCCTCCGGCCCAGTCTCCGTCTCAATCCGCACTGCTATGTGGCCAAGGGCTGGGTTGATCTGCAGTCCACCATTGTAAAAGGTTATAATCCTCTTGGCAGGCATTTCATAATCACAGGCAGGCGGTGCGCCGGAATAGCTGGGCAGAGTGTCTGCCAGCGGCAGCACCGTGCCATCATAGTCCACAACCTGCTGCGACATATAAGACTGCCCACCAGTGAATGTCAGGCGGTTATCATAGCAGTCAATCCAGAAGAAGCGGATCGGAAGAAACTGACCCTCCAGAGTCCGGTCGTTACTGACCTGAAAGTGCAGGCTGGCCAGAGTCGCCGGCAGGCTGTCAGGCATGAAACAAACAGGGTGATTGGGTTCAGCACTCTTTTCAGCCAGACCGGTGATGTTCAGTAACCTTGTGGGGCAGCCTGTGCTGCAGGCGGGATCTGGGCCGTAATAATAAGTGAAATATTCCCACTGGCAGCCCTCATCGTAAAACGCCGGCCCCCCCTCCGCATACATGAAATTAAGCGCCGTGGCATCGTAGGCGATTTTTAAATCAAAAGAGTAAAAAGGTGTTGTTGCATCTTTGAGTGTGATGTCAACAACGGTCTCCTGCCCCTGAATCACATCTTCTTTTGACTCGATCCGCAAAGCGATAGAGTCATCCGGCACATCTTTGCCGGTTCGAAAGTAGATGACACAGAACGATAACTGATGCTCCGAGCCGGCGGCCACAGTCACCGTGAACCTTTTGTCCGCATCCCGGCTGTCGGCGGAAAAAGTTACAAGGCCTGTCTTTTCGTTGATGGTGATACTGCCGTACGGTCTCGGAAACACATCCATGATGAAGAAGAGAACAGTGTCGCAGGGGTCCTCATCTATCGCTTCAATCTGCGCCGTCACCGTGCCGGGGGCGACGACAAGATGTGTCTTGCCGCATCCGGCAGTGAATCTGAGATAGTGATCTCTGACCAAAACAGGGAATCGGCAGTTCTCATCGCCGGTGGTCGCAGTATCGCCAAGTGATGCGGCGATTTCTACAGCCATCCCTCTAATGCCGATATCATCCACAGTCGGGTGGAAAACCCACAGGCCGGTCATCTCATTGACCTCACCCGGCCCGGAAACGAGATGATAGCGAATGTTCCTGCCGTGCCCGTGGCTGTTGGGGTCAACCGCCACCACCTGGAAATAGAGCGAGTCGCAGTGGTATCCCCTGATATACTGAGGGCAACCCGTGAACACCGGTGGCCCGGTCCCTCCGGCCGCAAACGTCGACCAGAGAAGAGACAAGGCCATCACTGAAAGGAATATCTTTTTCATGCTCAAGTCCTCGCAGGTAGGTTTGAAAGATCAACAACATAATATATATTATACTCAGCTTTCGTCAACAGCTAACACCACCTGCAACGAAAGGGGAATGCTCTAACTTCTTACCGGATAGACAATTGACGGCTTAGCTGGTCAGACGGGCCAGACGCAAACGAGCGTCTTTGATCTCTTTAAGTTCTATCTCCGGGTTGCTCCAGTAACCGAGCATCTCCCGGAAGTTCTCTATCGCCTCTTGCTCGTTGCCGAGTGCTTCGTTGGCGATGCCGGTCAAGTACAGGATGTACGGATAATACCAGCCGGAGGTCGTTTCGTGCTGACCGGAGAGGAAGCGTTCAAGTGTATTCCTCCCCTCGGCATATTCCCCGAATAACACAAGGTTTACGCCCAATTCCCGGACATTGCCCAAACTCTGGAGCTCGCCGCGTTCCTCGATGAGTGCCCTGTACACCTCGATGATAGCAGTGGTATCTGCTTTCGCGTTGGCCTCAAACAGAGGCTCTATTCTATCGGCGATTGACCAGAACTCTCTGGGAACGTGTGCCTTGAAGTCGTCCAGCGACTTCCTGAACATAGGGCGTGCCGTCGCGGAGTAACTAGTATCAATTGAGATCATGGAAACAACCCGGTCCACGCGTTCAATCGGAGCCGCCAATTCATAGCTCTTCATCGCATACACGAACGCGGAATCCGGAACATCAAACAGCTGGTAATACGTTGCAACGCGATCCAACTCCCGGGAGACCAACGTCGAATCGCCGGTTGCTCTGGCCTGCTCAAGGGCAGCGAAGCAATCGTCCATGCTTTGTTTGAACTTCCCTTCCCAAACCGCCAGATTGGACAGGTAGTAATAGCAATCTCTAAGATTATAGGCGTCATCCGGTTTCTGCTTCCTGAGCATCTCGACATACCTGTGTGCAGCGGCGAAATCCCGCTTGCGGATAGAGAGCGAAATCAAACGGTAGAGCGGAGCCGGATCATCGGGGAATTTCTTGAGCAGCTTCTCTGCCATTGCTATCGCCTCATCGCGGCGCCCCAGCCGGTCATACAGCCGGACGAGTTGTTGCTGCGGTCCCAGAGCATCAGGGATAACGGCCTGTAGCATTTCGATAAGTTCAACGGCCCGGTCATAATTGCCGTGAGCCTCGTACAAACCGGCATAGCAGTCGATAGCAAACGGGTAGGTTGGATAGGTCATCAACACCGTGTCCAGGTGAGCGAAGGCAACAACACTATCCCGCTGAAATACGTCCACGAACAACGCATAGATGGTGCGGATTTCACCGTCTTCCGGGTAGTTCCGAAGCAATGATTTCATCTTCGTAAAGGCGTCGTCGAAGTCCACGGTCCCCCACGTATCGGCGTAGGCATCCAGCAAACTTCGCTCTCGCACCGGTAACCTGTCTTCATACTGTTTGGCTAACTGGAAGTACCTGACCGCTTCGGCTTGCCGCCCCTGAAAAGCGTTAGCCATCCCGATTCTCATATAAGGCAGGGCGAAGGTCGAATCGATCGCCAGTGCCTCGTTGAACTTCCCAACAGCCTGGTCATAGCTGGCTTGCCAGAACAACTCCATCCCGAGATGGTACTGCTTGAACGCTTCGGGCGACGAGACAAAGGCAGCCACAGCCTGTGTCTCACCCAGATCAAGCGAGGCGGCTATCTTTGAGGTAAGGCTGTCCACTAACACAAACGGGTCGTCACCGACAACCTTCTCCCCCATAATGATCCTGCCGGTGGCGATATCCTCGAGGCGAGCATCGATACGAATCTTTTCCCCCAACTTGAAAAATGAACCAGATAATAATCGGCTGGCACCAAGGGTTCGTGCTGCTGTGACGCAATCCTCATGAGTGTATGTGTTCTTTCTCTCAATTGGTAAACAATCAAGAATGCGCTGCTGGCTGACTATCGGTATCTGTTGATTCTGTGACAGGTCGGTCAACAGGATTTCCGGAAGCCCTGTCTCCAGCCAGTCCAACTCCGAATCGCCCGTTTTGTTCTCAAACCCAAGAATGGCCAGATTGTTCGTGCCCGCCAAGATAGCAGAAGGTTGTGAGGGCAAGAGATAATACCCCAATGACGCTGCCAGTACGACCACCGCCAGAGCTGATAAACCAAGAAGCACTGTATGCCTTCGGAAAAACTGAGATTTGCGCGATACCTCTAACCTGGACGTCTGCCCGGTTATGACCGATATGGCGCCGGTGACACCGGAGTCAACCTGCCGCCGCAGATTTCTCAAATCGACCACCAGATCACGAGTGTCCTGGTATCTGTCTTCGGGTCTCTTCTGCAGACACTTGTCAATAATCCGCTCCAGTTCCGGAGGAATATCAGTGTTCTTCAATCGTGGTGATGCATGTGGCGTTTCCAGAATCTTGGCCATTGCAGAGACCTGGCTCTGTCCGGTAAAGGGAAGTTCACCGGTACACATGTGATACAGGAGGATTCCGAACGAGAAAACATCGGACCGGCGATCGACA
>JAOZPL010000232.1 GCA_029932795.1 Candidatus Zixiibacteriota bacterium
TCCAGGGTCTCCCGTATAGATGCCGGATCAGTTGTCCGCACACAGACGCTGTCAGGTGAAACGGCGAGGTACGGCTGGCCGCTCACGACATCAATTACAATCCATACGGTGTCCGGGGAACCAACCGCTCCCGGCGCTTCAATAACAACCGGCTCGATGTAGCAGCCTTCTCCCAGATTAGCGGCAACTGCCACCACCCGCACCGACGCTGGTGAGGTACCGGTATAAACAGACAGCTCCAACCAGTCAGCTGATTCGATCGCTGTCCAGAAGAAAGAGCCACTGCCTGAATTGGATATTGTAATCTGTCCCACGGCAGTGTCGTCAATCGTCGAAAAAGCTCTCAAGAACAGGGTATCCACAGAAAGTGTCAGCACCGGAGCGGTGACATCCAACCGAACCGACACCACCACGGACGAATCATGGTTGTCAGTGTCGATCAGACACAAGGACCCGTAATGGGTGCCGTATGTGAGGGTACTATCAAGGACTGCTACCCTGATCGTATCGGGAGTGACACCGCTGTTGGGTTCGGCTGTACACCAGCCAACTGAACTGGTGATGTTAAAGTGAAGCGGATTGTAACCGACGTGCTCAACAAACAGTGCTTGAGGTTCTGGAAGTTCCCCTCCCCTCTCCATTTCGAATCGGAACGCCGTCGGAGTGGAAACAAGGGTCGGATCGTTGTACTGGGAAATTGAGGCATAGATGTCCCAATTGCCATTCCGTTTATCACTCCAGACAACATACCGATATCGACCATCAAGGGCCACATCGGCCTGAAGCTGGGCGCTATCACTGTCCGTGTTGGCCTGGAAATTCGCCTCGCGGACCTGCCCCTCGACATCAATCATCTGACCATTGATATCCCACGAGCTGCTGGCGGAATCCGACCAGATAATGGCCACATTCCCCATCCGATCAGCCGCAATAGTCGGCTCGCGCTGGGCTCTCATACTACCATCTTTGTTGACCCGGACCTCCGTCGTCAACGGCGTCATGGTAGTATCATATTTCCGGGCATATATATCCGGATTATTAGGATAAACACCGTTCCTCCAGTCAACCCAGACAACCGTGAAGTGACCGGCACCATCAGCGGCAACATCAGGAAAAGCCTGGCGAATACCGGCATCACCGGAATTAACCTTGACATTGATGCCGAGTGGCTGTCCCAGCGAATCAAAGCGCTGCACAAAGATATCGTCATTACCCCAACGATTATCATACCAGGTGACTACAAACCATCCTTCAGGGGCCACCGATACCCTCGGGGCATGCTGCTGAGCCGTGCCGGCATCGTTGTTCACCCTGAAATTGGACCCAATCAGCGTCCCGACCGACGAGATCCGCTGACCGTAGATGTCCCAGTTACGGTTACGATAATCTGCCCAGACCACCACTCCACAACCCCTCGCCGAGAGCGCAATATCCGGTGATTCCTTAAGCGAATCGGGCAGCTCAACAGTCAGATTGTAATTATCACCAATCGGCCAGACAGCCGTGTCAAAGCGTTGGATGAAAATATCAGGATCGAACGGATATTGCCCATTACGGTAATCCTTCCAGACTACAGAATACAGTCCGGAAAGATCCACCGCCAGGGCCGGTTCGGCCTGATAGGCATCAGCAGCGTCGTCGTTGATGCGGGTATTTCCGGCGACTGAGGTTCCAGTAGCATTATAGCACTGGATGTAGATGTCACTGTTCCCCGCCCGCCTGTCAACCCAGGCGATCACAAAGCTGCCATCGCAGGACACGGCCACACGCGGCTTGCTCTGTGCGGCATACCCCCCGTCGTCGTTGACGAGGAAATCCGTCTTATCGGCTCGAGCTGAAGGGCCGAAGAGAAGTGCGAGTGCGAGAGTGGCGGTTAAACTGTACGCATTAATGCTCTTCACCGAGGAGATGGGGAGCAACAAAAATGCCCACCTGACACAGTGAGCATCAATAACCACTATGGGAACAATAACTTGTTGTTGCTCTTCACAATAGGAAGCTGCAGGTGTTGAAAACGAGGTGACTTCCAGAACTGTTCAGCCTGCCCACGGGAAAGAACTGCCAAGAGTAGTCGTTAAGCTTTTCCCTGCTCTTTTTAACTATTTTTTCTTCTTCTTATGACGATCAGCACGCCTGCGCTTCTTGCGCTTGTGTGTCTTTATTTTCTGACGTTTGCGCTTTTTCCCGCTGGGCATCAATCCTCCGTTAATGAACGCCTGTAGATCAAATCGACAGCTTCGTAATCATATTCTTGAACTCGTTGGACGGTTTAAAGACCGGCACTTTCCGATCCGGCACCGGCACAACCTCACCAGTACGAGGGTTCCGGGCCATTCTCGCCTTACGCAGCTTGACTTTGAACGTGCCAAAGCCACGAATCTCGATATTGTGACCACCCTCGACTGACTTCTTCACAACATCTAGAAATGAGTCGATGACGACTGCAACGTCGGTTCTTGTCAAACCTGTCTTTTCGGCCACTTTTTCGACCAGATCAGCTTTCGTCACTGTGTCCTCCCACGAGAATATGCTCTATTAACTAAAAAGCCTTTCTATTCTCTTACCTGTTTCTCACGGATCGATCAGTTTTCCATCCTGCCGATTCCGATAAGCCTTTGTGGCATCAGAAGATAATATATGATCTCTGAAAAAAAAGGAAAATCTGACTGATTGTCCACATTTTTTTACGATCCTTACGGAAAAACGACACAAGTTACTGATATAAATAAAGTAATTCCGGACCTCCGACCGTTTCTCCCAGATTTCCGTCCAAGCGCCCCAGCAGACTGCCCAGCAGATCGAAAATGCTGATCCTATCCTTACGATAGGGTCTGACAACTTTCGGTTTCCCTTCCAGGTTGGCTAGTTCGGCGGCTATTTCCACGGCCTCATTGAGCCCACCCAGCGTATCTACCAGGCCCATATTATATGCCTGCAGACCGGTAAATACGGAGCCGTCGGCCAGGTGATAGATCTCTTCCGCATCTTTTCCCCTCCCCTCAGCTACCACAGAGACAAACTGCTCGTAAGTATCCATGACGACCGAACGAACCATCAGCTCCTCTTTCTTTGTCATCGGGCGACTATAGGTGCCGAAGTCCTTCAGCTCACCGGATTTTATCGTCTCCGTTTCCACTCCCACTTTGTCAAGGAGACCTTTGATGGTATGAAATTGCATAATGACACCGATCGAGCCGGTCAGCGTTCCGGGGTTGGCCACTACCCGGTCAGCCGCGCAGGCAATATAGTAACCACCGGAGGCCGCCAGTGAGGCCATAGAGATCACTATGGGCTTTTCAGCCCTGGCACGCTTGATGGCGTCATATATCTCCTGACAGATGGCCACTCCGCCACCGGGTGAGTTAACGTGCAGAACAATTGCTTTGATAGAGCCGCTCTCAGCCCACCGGTCGAGCTCCTTGATCACCGGTCGGCCGGAGTTCTCATCGATCGCCCCGAACACTTCTATCACGCCGACATTACCGCCAAAGGGGGCAAAACTTATCCCATCGTCGGTCGAGAACATGTCAACAAGAATCAGTCCGAAGAAGAGAATCGCCACCACGAAGGCGGTGCCGATTATGATCGCAACAACAATATCCCGTCTCTTCGCCATCGCATGCCCCTGTTATTTAACGTAAATCCTCAGCTTGTCACCAACCCTGATAAGATCCGGATCGGTAAGATGATTCGTGGCCAGAATCTTGGTGATTGATGTCTGGTATTTCTGCGCTATCCGGCCAAGGGTCTCACCTCGCCTAACCTTATGGACAACATACTGAGAGTCACCCGCCTGCACCACCAGAACCTGACCGGGATAGATGCGGCTGGACCGACCCAGGCTGTTCATTCTGCGAATCTTGGCCGTAGTGGTGCCATATTTCCGGGCAATATCCCAAAGCGTGTCACCCGATCGAACAGTGTGAGTTCTTCTGGATCCGGAAGAAGACGAAACTGAGCTGGATTTCCGGCTCCCACTGGATCCTTTGGACGCATACCTCCGGGGAGACTTGCTGTTCTGTTTCAACCGGGTCGCAGTGGACGGGATTGTC
>JAOZPL010000233.1 GCA_029932795.1 Candidatus Zixiibacteriota bacterium
GGCGGGTGGCCCTTGCGTGCGGCATAGCCGCGCTGACGCTTATCGCGGTCGGGGTCTTCCAGCAGGGGTTGTTCCAGACAGTTCTGGGGCGGTTTGAACGGCTGTTCACTCTGAGTCCGGAGAAGACGTTCCTGGTCAGGATCACGATGTGGGAAACGGCGTTGAGCACGTTCTGGGATCACCCGTTACTTGGTGTCGGCCCCGGTTTGTTCAGGCGACTGCAGGAGGTTTATGCCACCCTTCACCTTGATCCGATATACATCTGGATGCATGGCAAGTCGGCGCACAACCTCTTCCTGCATTATCTGGCCGAGACCGGGCTGGTGGGTGCGACCGCTCTGGTCGCCTTGTTTGTCAACCAGTTCCGTCTTGCCCGGCGGAAATGGGTCGGCCTGACAGATATGTCCGGTTCTGGCCCGATCCTGGCTCTCTATGTGTGTTCTTTTATCTTTCTTCTGACGACCTTTCTTGAGGCGGGATGGATGTGGGGACATACGGGTTTTATAGCTGCCTTTTTTATCGCCCTTATCGCGCGCCAGAGCGACCAGCCGGCATACGAGAAGTTACACGATTCTTCTTCCCGTTAGGTATTCTTTTTTCCCGGATAACGAATCCCGGATTTCATGTTGACAGACATAGTGAGCGGTGTTATATTGCTCATGGAAGGGATGCCTGACTCCTTTGCGATCCTCACCTTAACAACCTCTCGCCTTAAGGCAGTATACGCTGAGTTTGAAATAACGTGTGTGTCAATACTAAACCAAGGAGTGTATCATGAAATACGTGGGTTCGATTCTGGCAGTAGTGCTGATACTGCTGCTGATCCCCGCCGGCGATCTCGCCTCACGTGAAAGGGTGAGAATCCAGGGGACCAATGATGGACCGCTTATAGACGGTCCCGGCGGAGAGGACCACCCCTGGGGTGGTGAGCACAGATCCTCCGGCAACAACATACCGCAGGTGGTGACGAGAGTGTCGCTGCTCGACGTTGCCTGTGGCCTGCCGGGGGTGGGACCGTATTTCAGCCCCGGTTTGTACTGGTTCTGGACCGGTCGTTACGAGCGCAAGCTCTCGACCAGCAACACGGATCGGGGAAATGCAGAGAGTAACCATTATTCAGAGTCGGGGAGCAGAAGGGTGTGTAAGTGATGGGGAAGAATATCAACTACGGCAAGGAGTTCTGCAATCCAGCGGCGCACCGTCTGTCGTTGCTGGTAGAGAAGCGGGACTTTGCCGGCGCCATCACTTACTACGAGGCCAGTCGTGATCTGGTCGATGACGTCGGCGGAGCGTCAGCTGGCTCTGTACTGCTTAACGTGTCCAAAGCCTATTCTTCCCTCACCAGATATCCAGAAGCTCTTAAACATGCCCGCCTGGCTCAGGCAAGGATCGCTGAAGACGGAGAAAGCCTTTTGCTGGCTGAAGTCTTCGTGGTTCTCGGCGGTATTCTGCTTGAGATGGGCGAGGTGAAGGAAGCTAAGAAGGCTTTCCAGGATGCGGAGTCGATTTTCCGTCGCAACGACAATCTCGAAGGTCAGTGCCGGGCTCTCAACCGTCTGGCGGGACTCATGTTCCGACAGGCGGAATACCGGAATGCTCTGGTCGTTCTGATGGACGCGGTCGAGATTGCACGGAAACTTGACGACAGGAAAAAGCTGGCGTTCATGATGGGCAACATTGGTCGTCTGCATACGTTTATGGGAGACCTGGACGAAGCCGAGAAGAACCTCGTTATCAATGTTGACCTCTCAAAAGAGCTGGGCGATGAGCTCGAAACAGCCCGGGCATATCTCTCGCTGGGTTACGTATACATGCAACAAGCTGCTTATGTCAAGGCGGAGAAGGCGCTGGCCGAGGCGTATCCACGGATCATCAATCAGAAGAGTCGACGGGACGAAGCGATCTATTTCTCCTATCTTGGCGAATTGCATTATCGTTCGGCACGTTACAATGATTCGCGTGACGCCTTGGAGAAAGCGCTGAGTATTGCGGAAGATATGGCGCCTCAGTCGTCACTGGTCGGTCGCATCCTTCGTCATCTGGCCGAGTTGTACATGCGTCTCGAAAACTATCGTCTGGCGCGGAGATTCGCCGCCCGGGCGACCGTGATTCTGGAGCAAACGGTCAACAAGGTGGAGATCGGTGCCCTATACCGGGTCAAGGCGCAGATAGCCGAGGCGAGAAACAAGAGAGAAAGCAGTCTCCGGTTATTCCGAAAGGCTATCGACGTGCTCGATGAGTCCGGTGTCCGTTTCGAAAAAGCGGAGGCGCTGCTCGCAGCGGGACGTTCCACGCTGTTTACCTCGCGACAGCGGATGACATACCTGTTCCGGGCTGAGGAACTCTATGCCCGGTACCGGGTCGCCGCCAAACTCAACGAGGTTAGCCGGCTTATCAGTACTCTTGAATCGGCGCCGACCATTCTGAAACCACGGGCGTCTGTGGGTATGAATCGGACCAATGCCGCTGATTACCTGACGACGTCTCGGGAGATAGAACGTTTCAAAGCGCAAATACCAATGCTGCGCAGCACCGGCCTGCCCATTTTACTCACTGGTGAAACCGGCGTGGGCAAGGATCATATGGCCCGGTACTTCCATTCGCTGGTGCGACCGCAGGCACCGTACGTGGTCATCAACTGTGCCTCCGTTCCGGAGACGTTGCTGGAGTCCGAGTTGTTCGGGTACAGCCGGGGCGCCTTTACCGGAGCAGAAGGCGACAAGCCGGGCCTGTTTGTGGCAGCCAACGGAGGTGTTCTGTTGCTTGACGAGATTGGCGATATGCGTCAGTCGCTGCAAGCCAAACTGCTTGGGGTGCTGGAGCGTCGCAAGGTTACTCCTCTGGGCTCAACCGTCGAGGTTGATCTGGATGTAATCCTGATAGCAGCCACGAACAAGAATTTGGAGGCGATGGTTGACGATGGCAGTTTCCGGCGTGACCTGTACTACCGACTGAGCGGTATCACTTTTCGGATTCCTCCGCTAAGAGAACGCAAAGAGGACATCACGCTGCTGTTGAAGCATTTTCTGGTTAAGCGCAACCTCCTGGACGCCGGTACCGAACTGCCGTCCGAACTGGTCAGACAGTTTGTCACCTACGATTGGCCGGGGAATGTTCGGGAGCTTGAGAACAAAGTCCGGCGACTGGAGATAATGTCTCAACTGGTGGCGGAGGGTGACCTGGTAGAGATTTCCCGTTCGCTATTCAACGAATCGCACAACGACATTGACGAATCTCTAAACTGCGATGGCAGCCTGTTTGATCGTATCAGACGTTTTGAACGGAAGCTGATCACCGAAGCGCTTCTGACTGCCGGTGGTAATAAGAGCGAGGCCGCGCGGATACTGGGTGTACACGAGGCGACCGTGCGCACCAAGCTCAAGCGGTACGGTATATCGCTGGCGGCATCAGCGTCCGGAGGTGCTCCCAACTAGACTAGCCGCCTGCATATTAGATCAGCGACCGGATTCTGCCGGTCGTCTGGACATACGAATCTTCCGAGCGCTTCTTGGTTGCGGTAAGCGTCTGGATTCCAGACGCTTACCGTTCTCTTTTGTGGTGACTCTTTCGTAAGATGGTACGAGATGAGTGAGCCACCTGTTGCCATCATATCTTAAGCTGTGTTATAACTCGTTGTCACACAATATGATGGTTCGACGAATGAGGCTCACCGCAGGTGTGGCACGATCATTGCTTTCAGGGTGGATGTCATTCTTATTCCCAAGCGCTGTGGCTAGTGCTTGGTAGGTCCTCTTTTCTTTGGTGTGTAACCGCCCGCACGTGAGGGGTGTGCGGGCGGTGTTTTTTTCAATGTCAGCACAAATTACAATTAAAAGTTGTACTTCCCTGCTCCGGCTCGTTATTATGGAGCAGTATGCCAAATCCGGCTCTGGGACTTATTGAAACCGAAGGGCTCGAAGGAGCTATCGAAGCTGCTCGGGCTGCTACCGGCGGCGGTCAGGTGGTGATTGCCTCATTGGAGCGGAGCGCCGTTGGCCTTGTGACGGTCAAGATCGAAGA
>JAOZPL010000234.1 GCA_029932795.1 Candidatus Zixiibacteriota bacterium
TCAAGGCCGTTGGTGACACCAGTCTCAACGCCGACGCCAAACCTTCGCACCACATCAACGGCTCCAACTACGACGGCTACTTCAGCGGCACCGCGGTGAACTTTGACACTTCCATTGCCGTTGAACGCACCTACTACGCTCCGACCGGCGGCGCCGACAGCATGGACTTTGTCATCACCAAGACCCAGTACTTCTCCTGGAATGGCAGCCCTCACAGCAATCTCATTGTCGGTGAGTTCATCGACTGGGACATCTATTCCGATGAAGGCAGCAGTAACGCTGATGACACCTGCGGTGTTCTGGACGATTTCCGCACCGTGTACATACGCGGCGTTGACACGGCAGGTGACACCGGCTGCCAGCCGGACTCCAACCGTTACGCCTCAGCAATGTTACTCGGCTATTACAAGAGCAACGAATACACGATGAACAACTGCGCCAATCACGCCAACCCGTACGGCGTCTGGGCACTCAACGTGCATGAATGGTTTGACAGCCTTGTCTCCACGCTGGATGACACGTTGAGGCCGGATTACCACGACTTGTGGGATAGCCTTACGGCCTGTGATACCATCGTTGCTGTCGACACGGTTGACGACATGGCCCAGTTCCTGACGTATGTGCACAACTACTCGCTGGGACCCAACGATACCCTGACGGTTTACTCAGCTATGACCACGGTGCATAACGGCACGCTGGCCGATCTGAAGGCCAACCTGACGGCGGCCAAAGCCTGGTACAAGGCCAACCTCCGGCCCGGCTGTAACATGTTCTGCTGCAATGGCGACGGCTTGACCGGTAACGTCGATAATGATATAGATGAGCTGACGGATATCGGTGACTTGACAGCGCTTATTGACTACCTGTTTATCACATTTACGCTGCCGGAATGTATGGAGGAGGCCAACATCGATGGTGATCCGGACGGAATCGTCGACATCGCCGATCTGACGGGTCTTATCGACTACCTCTTCATCACCTTCACACCACCGGCACCATGTCCGTAATTACGGCTACGTAGGAGCCTCCGGCTCCTTTGCCGAACTTAGAAAGAACCACCCTCGGCTCCCCCCGGGGGTGGTTCTTTTTTGTCACACGCTAGGAATCCCGGGACCCGAGGAAAAAACATACATATTCCTTGACTCCAGGAGGATATGTATTTATACTAGGTGTAGGAGTGAAGTAAAAGAGCGCAGATTATACGACGCCCCCACCGGGTGTCACTTGAGAAGTTGCATTGTTGGAAGACAGTAAGTTGGATAGGGTCGGAGGGTCTGGCCCATCCCGAGAGAGCCCCTGATTGTTCGCTTTTGAAGGGGTTTTTTTGTTCCGCCGTTTCAGAAAAGGCTGCATAAGCTGCTGAAACACCTTGTGTTGCGGACTCCACTTCCCGGTGCTATTCTCAAGGTTTGAAAAATGAACTTCGCGGTTTGTACTTTATTGGATGCGTGTTTTAGATACTATCTTCGAGCATCTGGCTGGTAAAGGACGTTATTACAACCGTAACGGCATGGGCTGCCCAATGTCATTCCATTGCTGGAAAGGAGGTAGGCTTTCGGAGAGAGAACAATAGCAACACTTTTCTTAGAACTCTTTTTGACCGCCGAGAAAACGCCTTTCCTGGAGCCCCCCGCTGTTTGACTTGATCAGCGGAAAGGGCCAGGATAAGCAAGTTGGAACTAATTTATTAATAGGCTACTGAAAGGAGCCAAGAATGACCAAAAGACTACCCGTTTTGGTTCTCGTGACACTGCTTTGCATGGCCGTTTTAGCCGTTTCGGTATCGGCCAAAGCGGTTTACGACCAGGCGAAGAAGGGACGGGTTATCGACGGGCGCGCGACCAGCGTAACGGCGTACGCCTTCCCGCGCATCGCCGAGGAGCCGGTAAGAGATATGAAACTGCCTGATGACGCGCGCCTTATCTCGTCCGCCAGACACAGTCTTGGCCGTGCCTCCCTGGGCGAAGCGGCTGCTGATGCCTCCCCCGGCTTCACCGTGATGACAAGCTGGGACGACTGGCAGTGGTCGTACAAAAATCGGAGAATCGATTACGGCCATCATAGTCTCAACGGAAGTGTGGACCATCCGACTATCCACTTCGCTTACAGTGACATGGACTACGGAACCAGTGTTAGAGGTTATGGCTACAACATGTATTTCCCGGCTGCAACCCAGCCCGCGGATTTCTGGCCGCATGGTGCCGGTTCAGGTCAGGGCTGCCGTGTCCAGCCTACAGACCAGGAAGGGGCATGGCCCAACCTGGGCGTGTATCCCAACGGAACAATAGTCCTGGCTGGCAATGACGACACCGGACCAACTCAGGGAACAACTTACGGGCACCACATCTACGGCAATCTCCAACCGCATGCCTGTACTTGGGGGACCGGCAATACGCTGCCGATGGAACAGTACAGCATCGGCTTTATCGACACCAGCGGAACCAATATCCTGAGGTCTCCCAAGGTAGAAGTGCAGATGTACCAGGGAGACACCATCACGCACATGATAGCGACCGAACGTTATTTCTACTACGTGGACCCTGAGAACGCACCGAGCCTCGGTGTGGGTGTCCAGCAGTACTTCCGCAAGGTAAACGGCGGTGCTTTAACACCAACTGCAACCTGGCAGGGCCCGGTCACGATCGACACGGTCTCCAGCGCACTTCCCCATCTCTGTAGCTCGCCCAGCGACGGCAAGGTGGCCGTGATCTACTTCCTGTACAGACCCGAAGCACTGACCTATGACGACGATCACGCTCAGGACGTTTATTACAGAGAGTCCACCGATGGCGGCGCCACCTGGGCTGCCAAGGTGAACATCACCAACTATAACGTCAATGAGAAGCACTATGCCCCCTGGATTGAGAAGTACGGTATCTACGACACCGACGGTTATCTCCATATTCTCTGGGAAGCCAACCCGTACCCGCCAAACGTTTACGATTCGACCGGCTTTTTCTTCGGCGACTTCTCCTGTGGTCTCTTCCACTGGTCGAACCGTACCGACAACATCGTCCGTGTCGCCAATCGTGAATACGGCATTGACTGGAACACCCGGGTCTGCGGTATGGGTGGCTACAACACCCACTACCTGGCTTTCTACAGCATCGCCGAATGCAACGGTCGCCTGTATGTCATCTACTCCGGCTGGAACGACGTTTTTCACGATCCGCCCATTATCGATGACTGCGCCTCTTCTTTCGGTGACGCGCCCGACCGAGTCTTCCAGGCCAACGGTGAGCTGTATATGCATGTATCCAGTACGCTGGACGGTATCCTCTGGGATGCAGCCCGAAACCTGACTAACACCCGGGCTTCTCTTCCTCCGGGCTGCGACTCGGCACTTGGCAATGGCATCTGCTACAACGATACCAAAGCGTCGCTGATACCCTACGGTTATGACTCGGCTGCCATGGCCACTGCTGCGGGCCATGAGCTGGCTTTCCCGGGCACGGATCTGGTGATCGTAGATACATTATACACAGGCTCACACTACCTGAATGCATTTTACGTGGAAGACCACTACCCGGGTAACGGAGTATTCGAAGGTTTTGGCACGCCCACCGACAACGATCTGAAATGGATGCGTATCGGCTGTGTCGATCCCATCCCCGCACCGCAGATTGTCATCAACCCGACTCACTATGACTACCCGAATTATTTCAATCACGGCACTGCAGATACAGTAACGGTGACGGTGGCAAACGACGGTAACGTGCCGCTTCATGTTGACAGTATCGTTGCGTACGAAGAATCGCCTCAAAGCGGCTGGCTGGAGGTATCCGATTCCAGCCTGGTCATTGATTGCGGCGTCGACAACACCGGGACCTTCAACGTCTACTTCAACCGTAACGGCAATATCAACAGCCCGGGTACGATCGTGGCGTTGAACGGAGAGGTATACCTTAAGTCGGATGCCGAAAGAGATTCGATCTCGTTTGAGATTAATGACTTGCTGGTGGCCGACACCATTGTAGGCCTGACGTTCTATACCCTGAAGACAGGGACGGCGCCCG
>JAOZPL010000235.1 GCA_029932795.1 Candidatus Zixiibacteriota bacterium
TCAATTCGAACGGACACTCATCATCGCGGACAAGGGCTCCCGCATTCATTACATTGAAGGTTGCACAGCCCCGATCTACTCAACCGAATCCCTGCACTGCGCGGTGGTCGAGGTGATCGGTCTGGAAGATTCCTACATCCGGTATACGACTATCCAGAACTGGTCACGCAATATCTTCAATCTGGTCACCAAGCGGGCAACGGCACACAAGAATGCGACGATAGAGTGGGTGGACGGCAATCTCGGTTCCCGATTATCAATGAAGTACCCGTGTATCCAGCTTGTTGGCGAAGGGGCCAGGGGGGAAATCCTTTCGGTAGCGTTCGCGGGCAAGGATCAGCACCAGGACGCCGGCGCCAAGATGATCCACGCCGCCCCCAAGACATCTTCAAGGATCACATCGAAATCGATATCCAAAGCTAACGGTCGGGCGTCCTACCGCGGGCTCGCGAAGGTGTACAAGCATGCGGAAAACTCAAAGGTATCAGTCGAGTGTGACGCGCTCCTGATTGGCAAGGAAGCCCGCAGCGACACCTATCCGACTATGGAGATTGACTGCGATAATGTCCGGGTGGAACACGAGGCCCGCGTATCTAAAGTAGCCGAGGAACAACTGTTCTACCTGACCAGTCGCGGTCTGACGGAAGACGAAGCCCGCCTGTTGATTGTCAACGGCTTCATGGAACCGTTCACCAAAGAGTTGCCGCTCGAATACGCTGTTGAACTCAACCGGCTGATCGAACTTGAGATGGAAGGTGCTATAGGCTAGCCATGCACCAGAACAATTCGCAATACCTAATTCCGGAGACGAGCGCGGAGCTTGAGCGGGGGCCGCTCTGGTTGCGCGAAAGGCGGCAGATATCGCGGGAGAGCTTTAACAAGACACCTCTGCCCGGGCGCGGTGTACATCTGTGGCGCTACACCGACCCGGCCAGGTTTCTTGTCCCTCAAGTCGATGCCGTTGATACAGCCTACCGGGAAGATCACGACGCTGTCGAAAAGACAGCCCTGAAGCACCTTGCAGAGGGGAACCTCACCGGTCTTGTCACCGACCTTAGTGGCCGCGAGATTAGAGGTTACGGACTTGGCGAACTGACTGCCCGGGGAGTGATAATCACCTCTCTGTCCGAGGCAGTCAGAGAACATCATGACGTAGTGGAACAACACCTCTACGGACTGGTCAACAGCCGGACCGGTAAGTTTGAGGCGATGAACAGTGCCCTCTGGAATGACGGGATATTCATATTCGTGCCGGACGGAACGACGATCACGGAACCGATTCACCTGCTACGGACAGCCGGTCAGGCCGGTTCAGTACAATACCCGCGACTGCTGGTAGTGGTTGGCCGGAATGCGGAACTGACCCTGATCGACGAATACGGCGGCGGTTCGCTCAGTTCTGAAAGTGACGCTTCATACACCAACGGCGCCGTGGAGATAGTTGGCCTTGAAAACAGCCGCACCCGGTATGTCGCCCTTCAGAGACAGGCTCAGGGCATGAATTCATATCTGACGCACCGCGCCAGAATAGAACGCGGCGCCAACATGCTGACCATCCCCCTGGGATTTGGCAGTGCCCTGGCTAAACACAGTTTTGGCGTAATCCTCAACGGCGAAGGCGCCGAGAGTAACATGTACGGCCTGTTGTTCGGCACGGGACACCAGCACTTTGACAACCACACGCTACACCTTCACGCTTCGGGGCAGACGACGTCAAACATCAACTTGAAAGTAGTCCTGCGTGATAAAGCCCTATCGGCCTACACTGGCTTGATTCGGATTGAAAAGCACTCCCGGGGGTGTGAAGCCTATCAGGAAAACCGCAATCTGCTGCTTGACCAGGGAACCAAAGCAGAAACGATTCCGGAGTTGGAGATTCTAAACGAGGATGTAAGCTGCTCCCACGGAGCCACGGTCGGCCCGATTGATCCGGAGTCCCTGTTCTACCTGCGAAGTCGCGGCATTCAGCAAAAAGAAGCAGTCCGGATGATTGTTTCCGGATTTGTCACACCCACGCTGGCGCTTGTACCGAAAGACCTTCGCGAACGTCTCGGCATATTCGTTGCTCAGCGGCTCGAGGATATGTAAGTTATGGCGAGTTTCATCAAAGTGGCGCTGACGACTGACATTCCCGAGGGAGAAGCGAGACAGTTTGAAATCGGTCACGACCATCTCGTGATTGCCCACACTGCTGGGAATTTCTATGCCATCGCTAAGGAATGCAGCCATGAACGAGTTCCGCTTAGTGAGGGTCGTGTCGTGAGCAATGAGATCGTATGCACAGCGCACGGCGCCCGATTTGACCTGAAAACAGGGGCAGTCACCAAGCCACCGGCGATTGTTCCAATTGATACTTTTGAATTGAAAATCGAAGGCAGTGATATTCTTGTTTTGCTGGAGGATTCGACGGGAACGCAACAACCCGATCAGGAATAAAAACATGTCGTCCAAGGCTGAACACAAATCACTTTCAGCAGGCCCTCTTGTTGGTCTGGATGTTGATCGGATAAGAGCCGACTTTCCTATCTTTGAACAACCGATTAATGGTCACCGGCTGATATATCTTGACAGCGGGGCTACTTCGCAAAAGCCGCGGGCGGTAATCCACGCCCTGATGAACTACTATCGCAAGACGAACGCCAATATCCATCGCGGTCTGCATACCCTGGCGGAACGAGCCACCAACCAGTATGAATGGACACGCACCCATACCGCCCGGTTCATCGGCGGTGTTGACGCCCGGGAGGTGGTTTTCACTAGCAGCGCCACCGAATCCATCAACCTGGTATCCTATACCTGGGGAGAAGAGCACGTCGGCGAAGGTGACGAGATCGTTGTAACAGAGATGGAACACCATGCCAATATGGTCCCCTGGTTCATGCTGGCCAAACGCAAGAAGGCCGTTTTGAAGAGGATTCCCATTACCGTCTGCGGCCATCTTGACTTAAGCGATATTGACAACATTATCACTGACCGCACCAAAATCGTCGCTGTAACACACATGTCCAATGTCCTGGGGACTATTAACCCCGTCGCCGATCTTGCAGCCAAAGCGCATGAGAAGGGCGCTTTGATGCTGGTCGATGGGGCTCAAGCTGTGCCACATATGCCGGTGAACCTGCTGGAACTCGATGCTGACTTCTACGCCTTTTCCTCGCACAAGATGCTTGGCCCTACCGGGGTTGGTGTCCTTTGGGGAAAACGGGAGTTGCTCGAGGAGATGCCGCCGTTCAATTTCGGTGGGGAGATGATCCGCGAAGTACGTTTTGACCGCATCACCTGGAACGATATACCGCACAAGTTCGAAGCCGGTACACCGAACATAGCTGACGTTATTGCTTTCGATGCTGCCCTGAGCTATCTTGACCAGCTCGGTATAGACAACGTTCGGCGGCATGAAATGGAATTGACTCAGTATGCGATTGAACGGCTTTCTGAAATCAAGGGGCTGGAAATCCAGGGCCCACAAGACACTGCTGGCCGTGGCGGTTGCATATCGTTCACGGACCCAAATATCCACCCGCACGATATCAGCACCTTCCTTAATTCGAAGGGCATCGCCATCAGAGCCGGTCACCATTGCGCACAACCATTGATGCGTACCCTAGGTAAGGTTGCCACGGCCCGGGCATCGCTCTATATTTACAACGATCATGCAGATATTGACGCACTCCACGACGCCCTTGTTGAGATGAGGAAATATTTTGGCGTATGACAGCCTCGCTTGATGACATGTATCGCGAGATCATCCTCGATCACTACCGCTCCCCGCGTGGGCGAAAACCACTTGACAAAGTGGACATTATTTCCGGTGGTCAAAACCCATCTTGCGGTGACGAGATCGAGATGGAAGTACAAATGGACGGTAATATCCTCAAGGACATCCACGTTGACTGCAAAGGGTGCGCTATTTCGGTGGCGTCCGGCTCCATGTTAACGGAAGCGGTAAAAGGGAAGTCGTTTGAAGAAGTCATCAAAATG
>JAOZPL010000013.1:0-10340 GCA_029932795.1 Candidatus Zixiibacteriota bacterium
TAGAGCCGAGGCAGCTACCGTAGCGGCCGAGCAGACATACACCTCGGTGTCGTTCTCTGCGACATGCTCGGCGAGATGTGGCGTCGCAACAGCCAGACAGCGCTCGCCACTGGCCAGTCTGGCACGGTGGGTCCCCTGGCAGGGGCAGGAACCCGGAGGCAGCACTATCGCTCCCGCCTCCGCAAAGACACGAATCAATCCCTTCTTAAGCGCTTCCAGATAGACCTCGCGCGAACCCGGGATGACCAGCATGCGACAATCGGGATGGACCTGTTTTCCTTTCAGGACTTCAGCCGCCACTCGGAGCTCATCGAATCTGCCTGAGGAACAGGAGCCAAGAATCACCTGATGGACAGACAATCCCTCGAGTTCCGCTGCCGGTTTCACCTGCTCTGTCTTGTTTGCTCTGGCCACTTGTGGGGCCAGTTGGTCGATATTAATCTGGTACATTTCCTCATACTCGGCATCCTTGTCCGGCAGCACCGGCACCGAGCGGCTGGCAGCACGGCCGGTCAGGTACCGTCGCGTGGTACCGTCATATGGACAGATTGCCGCCATCACCCCCATTTGAGTCGAGAGGTTAGCCAGCGTGAACCGTTCGCTGATCGTCATCTGGGAGACCACCGAGCCGGCATACTCGATTATTTTGCCCATTAGACTTTCTGCGCCCAGCCGGCCTATGATCGAGAGCACAATATCTTTGGCATACACGCCGCGATAGCGACGGCCATTGATGATGATGCGCACGGTGCTGGGGACACGCATGGAATACCTGCCGGTGGCCCAGAGTCCGGCCATATCGGCCGGCTGGATCGTAGTGGCGAAAGCACCCAGGCTGCCGCAAGCGGCGGTTCCATGACCGATTCCCAGCACCAGCAACCCGGGTAGAATATGCCCTTTTTCAATGGCCAGTTGCGGGCCAGTTCCTTCACGAAAATCATAAAAGCTCTTGATCCTCTGACGCTTAACAAACTGGCGCACCTTCCGATGCTCGGCTGCCGGGTTCTCCAGGTCGTTTCCAGACTGGAAGCTCTGCGTTATGACAATCCGCCCGGGATTCCAGGTATACTCAACGCCGTGTGTCGTGAAGGCTTCAATAGTTTCTCCAGCGCCGTCATGTACCAGAACGACATCAGGTTCCACTTCTAGAAGATCTCCGACGGCGACTTCCTCTTGACCTGCTGCCCGGGCCAGGATCTTCTGGGCTACTGTTCGCTGACCGTAGAGAGAGACGGCGTGGGCGCTGACCCGGGGACCCGGAAAATTCAGTTCCAGTTGTTCCAGTTTCAAAAAGGCTGGCTTTTCTCTGAATCCATAGCGACGGCGCCAGTTGTAGAAGGCTGCTTTGGAGATCCCTAACTCTAATCCCGCTTTCTCATCGTCGCCGAACCGTTCCCAGAGATTGCGAATCTCCGTCTGAGAGAATTTGGGTAGTGAATACTTGGGGATGTTTTTCTTGCGGCGCCAGTAAGCAACCAGATAGGCTGGGATACCGCCAAGGCGTTCACCGATTTTTTCGTCGGTTTTATAGAGCTTCTGAAGCTGAAGGAGCTCGGCTTTGTTCGGTATCTTGCGGCGCTTCTTCACAATCGATCAAACTCCGCTTTGATCTGGTCATAAACAGGTTCAAGTGGTATTGACACGACGTGCGTTCTGCCAATGACCGGCATGAAATTGGTATCGCCGGTCCAGCGCGGGACGATATGCATGTGCAGATGTCCGGGCAGTCCGGCGCCACCGGCTCGGCCGAGATTCATTCCGAGGTTCAGGGCCTTCGGTTTGAGCGCTCTTTTGATTGCCGTTACCGCTTTTCTGGTCAGATCGAAAAACTCAACCGATTCATCTCGGGTAAGTCGTTCCAACTGGCCGATGTGTCGCTTCGGGACAACCATTATGTGTCCCACGTTGTAAGGGAACTTGTTCATGATGACAAAGCACTTGTCTTCCCGGTAGATAATCAGGTTCTTGACGGAGTCTTTCATTTTCAGGCGATTGCAGAAGATGCAGCCTTTTTCTTTCCGGCCCAGAATGAATGCGGAACGCCAGGGAGCCCAGAGGATCTTGTCATCCATAGCAAACTAATATACATCGGCTTAACCGAGTGGGAAAGTGAAAAGCTACGACTGTCCATAGCCTTCTGCAATATCGTAAGTTGAATCAGTCTCTCGGTTTGTTCACCAGACGGCGGTGGGGCTTCAGGAATAGCAAAAGCGTAACCTTTTGCTGTATTGGCAGTTATAGTCATTCGCTGGAAACTCAGAGGTTGGGATGAAGACAATTGAGATATGGTCTTTGTGCTGGGGTGTTGGCTGGCGGTTTCAGTCGACTAAAGGCTGCAGACCAAGAATCTCCCACATCAGGGTCAGGGGAATTGATCCCTCTGCCAGAAGAGCATCATAGAAGCGAGCCTCATTGAAATCGACATCATCCCGTGTTTTGGTTGCGGCTCGCAGCCGCTCGATCTCATGCTTGCCCATCAGGGGGGATATCCAGGTAGTCGGTGCGAGAGTGCAGCGATGAACCGACTTGCCAATATACTGTCGCTCTGCCTTGGTGGCGGCTCCCAGCACGTCCCCCATCCAATCAACGCATTCCTCATATGTAAACTGGCCGGTATGCAGCTTCACATCGGCGACCATTCGCGCTGCCTGCAGGCGAATCTCCCCGAGAATGGTAAGCCACATGGCCGGATTTTCCTCACCGTACAGCCCGGCCCGGTACATCATTTCGTCGCAGAACAGAGACCACCCCTCGATCATCATCCCGTTGCGTTGCCACCGGCGGACTTCGCTCGGGTGGTGCGCGGCGATCTGCATCTGGAGGTGATTACCCGGGAAAGCCTTCTGCACCACCAACGCTCTAAAACCTCGCCGATGGACATAGTGGTAGAGAGCTTCAAGCTGTCCCCGATCAAGGTCATCCGGAATAGGCCGGACATAGAGATACCCTTGCTGGTTACTGTCAAACGGCCCCGCCGGTTGGTAGGCCAGGCCGGGGATGACCGAGCGGAGGAACGGTGGTGTCTGAACGATTGACAGGGGTGCGATCGTGTCAGGGATAGACAAGATGTTGTGAGCCTTCAGGAACAAACTGACCTGATTCACTTCCCAGGTGTAATAGTCGAGAATATCCTGCCTGGTAAAATTAGCGGGGACAAAAACGGAATCCTGCCCGTTCTGATGGTAGGTTTCCACATACCCCTCGTACTCCATATAGGCTGCCTGTGCCTTTTCAAGGAGTGCCTCGCCGATTTTCAGCAACGAGTCCGAATCGTATGGCAGGAAATACTCGTAGCGGAGTTTGGCATTGTAGTTTTCTGAGCCGATAGCAAATCCGGCATCTGGTTCCACTGGCATCTCTTCCAGGTGGTGGAGGAAGTCATTCATGGCCTCGCGTGCCTGCGTGGAAACCTTCAGTATCTCGTCGGCTCGCTCGGGGAACTCGTTCATCAATTCTGAGGCAACCTCACGGTAGAGCTGCATTGCTGATTCCAACGATTCTAAGGACTGGTCGATCCAGAGCTTCGGAGGCGATTTGATATTCCGGGTAGCAGTCGTAAGGAGCGAGGGAACAGCCCGCATGCGAGCCAGTAGGGAGTACAGTTTCTCAGAAAGCGGCGCATGTCGGGAGACCATCAGAAAGTAGATGCCGTTTGTAGCCTCATCTATATAAAGTTGTGGCGATTTCCTGTGCCAGGCAATCTCATTGAGGTCCTGCAGGGCGGTTTCGACATTGGATGTGATCAGCCGGTAGTCAACTTGTTGCGATGGTGAAAAGTCGGCGTTGCGATACTTGTTAAGACGTTTGCGGTAATCATTCAGTTTCCTGACCATGCTCTTGACGGATCTGGGGGAGTAATCAGCCAGGCGGTGATCATATGAGTGAATCCCCATCTCGGTCGCTTTGACCGGATAGAACGACTGCAGGGTTTCCAGAATCTCGTGGGAGAGTTGTTCGAACGTTTGTTTCTTTTTGGCCGCCTGGCAGGGTTGAGTAAAAATCAATAGTAAAACTGCCAGGGCCAAGCTGGTGACTATCCGACGATGCATTTATCCTCCTAGGCCCTTAGTTCGGCAAAACTACGGACTTTAGCCACTGAGTGCAAGCGGCTTTACACTGGATGAAACAGTGCCACGAGCTCGATATGTTTGGTGTGCGGGAACATGTCGACCGGTACAACAGCGGGCAGATCGTACCCGGCTGCAATTATTTCTTTGGCGTCACGGGCGAAGGTCGCCGGGTTGCATGATATATATAGCAGTTTTTTTGGGGAGAGTCTTAAGGTTCGCCTGAGGGCTTTGGGATGCAGTCCGGCACGCGGGGGATCGACGACTACGATATCAAATGGGTTCTCGGTCAGATATGGCGATTTCAAAAAGTCCTGAACACTTGCCTGGATGAATTGAACGTTGTCTACGTTGTTGATCAGGGCGTTTTCCTTCGCCATGGCTACAGCATCGGCGACCAGCTCCACGCCCACCACTTCGGAGACATACGAGGAAAACAGGATAGCAATCGTGCCGGTGCCGCAGTAGAGGTCAAGCAGTTTATCGCCGGGGTCTGCCTCAAGGTGCTCCAGCGCCGTTTTGTAGAGTTTCTCCGCCTGGAGGCTGTTAGTTTGGAAAAATGAGTTGGCACGGATGCGAAACCGTCGGGCGTTTATCGTCTCCTCTATGTATCCGGGCCCGTACAGAACTGTCTCGATCTCGCCGGTAGCGATATTCGATTTCCGGCTGTTTTGGTTGTGGACTATCGTTGTGATGGCTGGAAAGGTGCCGGTAAGGCCGGCAACCAGTTTTTCCTGCCCGGGGAAAGCCCCGTAATTGGTGACGATGTTGACCATCGTCTGGCCGGTGTGTTTTCCTTGACGGATGACAAGAAACCGCATGAATCCGGTGTGACGTTTCACGTCATAGACGGGAATCCCTTCCGCGTTGACGAAACGCCGCACCCAGGCAACGATCTCGTTTGACAACTCCGATTGCAGATAACACCTGTCCAGGTCAAAGATGTCGTCAAAACGACCGCGTCGATGCAGGCCCAGATTGAAGCCGCCCCCAGACGTAACATGAAAAGAGAACTCCATCTTGTTCCGGTAATGGAATTGCTCCGGTGCGCCGATCGCATCGGCCACTCGAACCGACGGCAAATCTCCGAGTCGCTCCAGACAATCTACCACCTGTTTTTGCTTATAGTGAAGCTGCTCCTGGTATGAGAGGTCCTGCCAGATGCAGCCGCCACAACGATCAAAGTGAGAGCAGACAGGCGGGATGCGAACCTCGCATTTCTCTGTAATTTCGTGGACAATGGCTTGGTTGTAGCGGGATTTGGACCGGGTAATCTCGGCCAGCACCGTTTCTCCGGGCAGGCCTCGGTCACAGAAGACCACTTTACCTTCAAGATGCCCGACAGACTTGCCGTCAAAGGCCAGATCACTGATTTCAAGTTGAACGAGCTTTTTCTCCAATGTTATTCCCAGTGATGGTCGCTGTCGCGACAGAGCGGCCCAGTGTGTGCGTGGTCGCGTTTTTCAAGCTGAATGGTGCCATGACTGATACCAAATCGTTCCCGAAGCATGGAGTTGATTTCGACGATGATGTCCGGTCCGGAGGAGTAGTCCTTCTCATCGAGACAAATGTGGCAGGACAGAGCGATCTCACGGGAGGATAGCGACCAGATATGTAAGTCATGAACATCCTGTACGCGGGTGATAGCCATCATTGCGCCGTGCACCTGATCGAATTCAATCCCCGGGGGTACGGCTTCCAGGAATATCATGACGGCCTCCCTGATAACGAGATATGACGACCAGAGAATCATAAGCGCGATAATACATGAAAGAATTATGTCGATTGGCAGCCAGCCGGTAAGGAGAATGACAATTCCGCCGGCGATTACGGCCAGCGAGGAAAGTGCGTCATACGCCATGTGCAGGAAGGCTGTTTTCATGTTGAGTGATTTGCCCTTTTCCGAGGCCAGAAACCAGACGGAAAAGACATTTCCCAGTAACCCTATCACAGCAATGGTGAGAAAAAGCCAGGGGTGAATAATCGGTTCCGGGTTAAGATAGCGTTCATACGCCTCACGGAAGATATAGATTGCGATTACGACCAGAGCCATGGCCGAGACAAAAGCGGTCATCACCTCGATTCGCTTGTATCCGTAGGTTGATTTCTTTGTCGCCGGAAGCTCTGATCCCTTGGCTCCCAGCCATGCCAGAACCAGCCCGGCCACATCGGAAAGGTTATGCATGGCATCGGCCATCAGGGCAAGGTATCCTGAGAGAAGGCCACCGAGGAATTCGGCTGCTGTTATTCCCAGGTTCAGCAGGATAGTCCAGATCAGCTTCTTTCCGGAAACCTTCGGATATGCGTGCTTGTGTGCCATGCTGTAATATAATGTCGGAAGCTGCCCCAGTGTTCTAAATAATTATCGGCAGGACGGAGGCTTAGTTGTGACTGCTCGGGTTGGGAGTCTGTTTTTTTCGGTTGTGGTCGGCACACTCCCCGTACCGGCCAGGCCGGGATTCTTATTCACTGTATGTTGTTAGTCACCCGTCAACAGCGAAAACGACATAAAGCCAAGCACCAGGAGTACGACAAATGCCAGGGCCAGGAGATTGAAATAGCGATCAATAAAGCGTTCGATACGCGTGCCGAATCGGTCGTAGAGGAGACCAATAAGCCCGGCTACCAGGAAGAAGCGTGCCGAGCGGCTAATGGCTGAGGCGATCAGGAAAATCGGGAAGCTCATTTTGAAAAAGCCGGCTGCAATTGTAAAAACTTTATATGGTACTGGTGTAAAGCCAGCCAGGCCGACCGCCCATGCGCCCACTCTCATTCCCCAGAACTGCTTCTCGTTGAACCAGTATTGAGCCGTGTTGAGCAATTGGTCGGGGTCGGTTCCGGATAGCGCTGCCACCAGGCTTATAATTTTGTGTCCGACCAGATCGAAAGCGGCATAGCCGATTATGTAACCGAGAATCCCTCCGACGAGAGAGCCAACCGAACAGATCAGAGCAAAGCGGAGCCATTTTCTGTGTGCCCCCATACAGAGGGCGATGAGGAGAGGGTCCGGCGGAATCGGAAAAAAGGAAGCCTCTGCTGCTGAAAGTAAGAACAGCGCCGGTCTGCTGTAGCTCGATTTCCCCCAGCTCAGTACCCAATCGTACAGCCGTCGGCTCCACTGGAGTGGTGCCCGCAATACAGCGATCATCTCAACCCCGGGAATCCACGCGTTTAGTCATCATCAGTTTTGTTGTCGGCGATCTTCTCAAGTTTTAGCCGGAGAATCCGGTTTTCATCTTTGGCCAGGACAGTCATTTTTACGTCGGCGATCCGAATCGACTCATTCTTGTCCGGGAAACGACCTATAGTGTCAATAAAAAGCCCGGCCAGAGTTTCCGCTTCTTCTTCGGGTAGATGGAAATCCATCAGTTCGTTGATTTCACCGGGCCAGACTGCGCCGTCGGCGTAAACCACGGTTTCCGAGTGCTTCACAAATGGAGGTGCCTCTGCATCGTATTCGTCCTGAATCTCCCCGACCAGTTCTTCGAGGACATCTTCCAGCGTAATAATGCCAAAGGTACCGCCGAACTCGTCGAGCACAATGGCCATGTGAGTTTTCCCCTTCTGGAATTCCTTCAGCAATTTGGCAAGAGGCAGGGAATCGGGAACGAACAGAGGTTCGCGGATAAGTCCGTCAAGGGAAAAACTCTCGGTGCTGGTGTCCACTCCGATCAGATCCTTGGCGTAAATTACCCCGATTACCTCATCGATAGTACCGTCGAATATGGGGTAGCGGCTGTATCCACTTTCAATAATCACCTTAACAATGTCAGGTAGACGCATATTCTTATCAAAGCCGATTACATCAGCACGCGGTCTCATAGCTCTTCGCACTGTGGAGTCGGAAAAATCAAATACTGAGTGAATGAACCGCTGCTCGGTCTCGTTAAAGATTCCCTTTTCCTTTCCCTCGATCAGCATCAGGTTAATCTCCTCTTCCGTAACACCGGCTTCCTGGCTGTCACGACGGATGCCCAGAATGCGCACAATCAGATTGGCTGCCAGTGCTAGAAAACGGGAGAAGAAAGAAGTCAGGCGGATAAACAGGGTAATTGGTGCCGCTACGTAACGGGCATACTTCTCCGGGCTGGAAAGCGCCACATACTTGGGGACGAGTTCGCCAACCACTACCGACAGAATCGTGATCGCGAGGATGACGAGGGCCATGGAGATTGGCGCTGCGGCTCCGGCCACAAATTGGATTGATGATGTTGACAGATGGGCTTCCAGCTTGGTGACCACGGTGGTGCCACTGAAAACACCCAGCATGGCGCCAACCAGAGTTATCCCGACCTGAATCGTGGCCAGGAACCGTTTAGGATTCCGGTGGAGTTTCTCAGCTGTGGCGGCTCCGATCTTGCCCTCTCTGGCTTTCTGACTGAGTCGGGTCTTGCTGCTGGCGATGATGGAGAATTCGGAGAGAGCAAAAAAGCCGTTGGCCAGAATCAGTGCCAGGATAGCCAGTAACTCTATGAACAGACGGCTATCCATCCCGGTGAGGGGCCTTTCGCGGGCATAACGGTACGTCAGCTGTGTCGGCTATATCGATATCAAGCATAATACTGATATGGAGCTTGCTGGGCCAGCTCCCTGAGCTTCTCAATACGCTTCTTAACCGGTGGGTGAGTTGAGAACATGCTGGATATCCCGCGTCCGGAAAGGGGATTAGCGATCATAAGGTTGGCGGTTGCCGGGTGACGATCGAGGTTCAGGCGAACCGGTGAGCGGTGCAGTTTTTCCAGGGCCGAGGCGAGTGGAAGGTACTTGCCGGTTATCCGACCGCTTTCGGCATCGGCTTTGTACTCCCTCTGCCGTGAGATCGCAGTCTGGATGATAAGCGCTACCAGTGGAGCTACTATGGCCGCTACCAGCAAGCCGATTCCGCCACCGCGGTTGTTCTCACGGCTGTATCCGCCAAAGATGGCACCCCATCGGGCAATGGCGGCAAGTATCCCGATAGCTCCGGCAAAGGTGGCCGCGACAGTGCCGATCAGCATGTCCCGGTGACGGATGTGGGCGATCTCGTGTCCTAATACACCTTCCAGTTCATCCTCGTTCAGGATCGCCAACAACCCTTCAGTCACTGCAACCGCCGCATGTTCTGCATTGCGGCCGGTGGCGAAAGCATTAGGAGCTTCAGAGGGAACAATATACACCTTTGGTATTGGCATCGTTACCTCGGTAGCAATGCGTCTGACAACGCGGTACAGTTTTGGATGATCAGACTCCTGAATCTCCCGGGCGCGGTACATGCGGAGGATCATCCGGTCAGAATACCAGTAGGTGAAGAAGTTCATAGCGGTGGCCACGCAGAAGGCAAGGAACATGCCGTTCCGGCCACCCAACATATATCCGATTCCCATAAAAAGAACCATCAGGCTCAACATCAGTAGAAAAACCTTGAGGTTGTTCATGACTTTCTCTTATTTATCCTCATAAAATTTTTTGCCAGGCCTGCTGTCGAGTCAGTATTTCTCATTCCATATATGGCTGAATGTCCGCTTCGGTTCCCTTTGTCCCCCGCATAGTGTGTGCGGCAATCGGGCTGGTTTGAGATGTCCTTTTCCCCCCGCGTTCACCTCGTCTTCTTGCGCTTGCCCCGTCCAAAGGAGATGTCCACGTTGGAAAACCCGTCTTTGGGCTCCGGCACATCAGGGTGAGGTTCACTGGTCTGGGGCTGGTCGGATCGGGCTTTTTCCCCCCGTCGTGATCGGGATCGACCGTAATGGACTGCCTCCGGTTTGTCTGTGGTTTCCCCGACGGTAATGGAAGCATCCTCGGGTTCATTCGTAGTTGTGGAAGGAGTCGACTCCGTGGCTTCGGGACGATTTTCCTCAGTTGTTGCCCTGGTAGTATCGCGAATGTTGTCGGCATCGGTATCAGACCCTGCCCCGGTCTTCTTCTCAGGTGACTCCTTGGTACTGCTGTCTGACCGATGGGTGGCGAGTTGGGCGGAGACCTTGGCCAACTCCCGGGCGATCGTCTCCGGACTGAGGCGCCCACCGGCTTCCGAAGATGGCTCCGGGCGGGTTTCATTTGAACTGTCGTCCGGCCGTCTGCGTCCGGGACCGTTGTGGCTGCTCCTATGATAATCGCGGCGGGACTTGCCTTCGGTTACTTTGACCTCGGGTAACTGAGAGACTCCTGAGGTTTCTACGATCGATTCACGCTTTGGTGGTTCCACTGTCGGCTTCTCAGCAGGTGACGGCCCGCTCAGGTCTATATCCCGAGTCAGGGGCTGAGCGGCTGACATGTCGAAGGGTGAGGCTTTTT
>JAOZPL010000013.1:10350-14703 GCA_029932795.1 Candidatus Zixiibacteriota bacterium
TCTGTTTCGGTGGTGTTAAGGCTCGGCGGTCGGCGGACCTGCCAGATCTTGCCGGTGTCCTGCCGGAAAGGCGTTGAGGCACTCGCCGATCCCGTCCGCGACGGGTATCACGCGACTCAGGTTTCTGGGGGGCGGGTCGGACTGTCCTTGCCCTGGTCGGAGTTCGCTTGGTTCGAGAGGCCTCGCGAGTCCGGCTCGCTGTTCGCGCAGTTTTGAATTCAAAAGTTTCAGAGATGACAGCGGCACCGACAGAGTCAGACCATACATTAAAAGCGGCCCGAAAACGGTCAACCAGCCAATCCACAACCAGCACCATGCCGATCAGGGCGTAAGCTTCCGAGGGCATACCGACAATAGCGAACAGACCTAGCAGCATCGGCAAAAGCGGCTGCGGCAGGCCCACGACACCAACCGCCAGGAAAAGCGGCAGTACCAAAATCAGACCGTACTGAAATACCGAGAGATTCACTTGGGCTACCTGGGCAATAAAGAGAGTGGCTGTCACCACCTGCACGGCTGTCACACCGGTGTTGAGAATGACTCCGGATGGCAGCACCAGCGCTGCAGCCCGACTGTCAACCGTCTGCTTTTCAACCATCCCCCGGTACGTAAATGGAAGGGCAGCCAGTGAGGAGGAAGCACCAAAAGCGGTCACCATTGCCGGAGAGACAGATCCCAGTAGCCGGGACACCGACTGTCGGCTGAGAACTTTCAGCACGATCGGAAGGATTAACAGCCCAAGGACCAGAAGAGCGGCGATGACCGCAACTAGATAACTCAGGGCGGTGGTGAGCATTCCGGCAGGCGCAAGGTCAGTACTGGCGACGTAATCTCCAACGAGGAAAAGAATGCCGATTGGCGCTGCATACAGAAGCGCCATGATCACTTTCATCAGCCCCTGATGCACCTGGGCCAGAAAGTTTGTAACTATTTTCGCCCGTGGACTTAATCTGATCAAGGCTCCGCCGAAAAGGATGGAGAAAAGGATCAAACCGACATACACCCACCCGGGGGTCATCTCAATTGTCCGTGGAGCCCAGTGCGTGTGCAGATCGGTGAGATTAGCCATAAGGCCACTACCCGGCCTGATCAGTTCGGTGGCAGCCACACCAAGTCCGGTAGCGGTTAGACCGATCAGGAGAAAATAAAGAAGTGTTCGGCTGCCAGCACGAAAGAGTTTCTGATGGTCTCCCAACTGAGAGATTCCAAGCACCGTGCTGGTCAGCAGCAGAGGAAAGATCGTTATGGAAAGAGCGTTAATGAAGAGTCTACCGACGAAACCCAAGGCAGCCATTAGTTCTGGTGCCTGATAACCCAGCCATCCGCCGAGGAGCACGCCCAGAAGCATCCCCGGAACCATCCATGTACTTGTTTTGCCTATCATTTTAATCCCGTTACCTGGTCCGCCCTTCAAGTGTTTCTGACCGGTATGAAACAGGCGAACCAATAATTCCAACAATTATCATTACCTGATAATGTTTTCAACGGCGCGCTGTTATTGCCGGGTCTCCGGTGGCATTTATAGTTGCAGTCGCCGGTCAATTTCCGTTACCCGACCAGAAAAATTCAAAAGCCTTATTGGCGTCGACTTCGCACCCGCAAAAAACACAACACATTAAAATATATATATCATCCTGTAATAGCAAGGCGTTTCCCCTTTCTGTGGCTTACCTATTGAGTTACAAAGGCACACACCCTAGCATCTTACAGGGTTATAACACGTATTGGCTTGTCTGTACTTATTGGCGGAACTCCTCGCTAAGGCGTTCAAGCTGGTCGGTACGTCCAAGCAGCACAAGTATGTCACCGACACTGAGTAAGGTCTCCGGTTCAGGGTTGACATTCATTTTCCGCCCCTTCTGCTTGATACCGATAATGTTGACGCCATAATCCCGCTTGAGATTGGATTCCATCAGCGATTTCCCGCCAAGGACCGACCCTTTGGGAATAACCAACTCCTCCACCAGAAGGCCCTCCTCTCCCATGGAGGTGATTGCCATGAAGTCCACGACGTTTGGCTGCAAGGCGGCTTTGGCCATTCGCAAACCACCGAGAACATGGGGGATGACGATATGGTTGGCGCCCGCTCTCCTGAGTTTCTTTTCACCCTCCTCGAAGTCGGCGCGGGCAATGATGTTCAGGGTCGGATTCAGGTCTCTTGAGGTGAGGGTCAGATAGACGTTCTGTGCCTCCTGAGGCAGGGTGGAAACGAGGGTGTGGGCACGGTCGATACCGGCGGCTGCAAGAATCTCATCATCAGTGGCGTCGCCTTGCACAAATGAATATCCGTCTGAGATAATCTGGTTGATCCCTTTTTCAGACGATTCCACAACAACAAAAGGGACCTTTTTCCTTGCGAACTCACGCGCTACGTGACGGCCTACCCGACCGTAACCGGCAATGATAAAATGGTTCGTCAGCTTTCTGAGTCTGGTTTGCATTTTTCTCCTCGTGAGAAGGTCTTTGAGTTGTACCTCAACAATCATCTGGCCAACGAAGGTGGCTATGGATCCGGCGACTAAGACGCCAAAGACGATCAGCGTCATGGCGAAGATCTTACCGTTGGCATCCAGAGGTCTGACTTCGCCGAAACCAACCGTTGACAAGGTGATAATGGTCATATAGAGAGAGTCCAGAATCTTCATATCTTCCAGCAGCATGAAGCCGATAGTGCCGCCGCCGATGAGCATCAGCATGGCGAATAGCGCGGCGCGAAGCTTGCGAATTGGGCTCAGGCTGGCTGAGTACGGTGCGTTGTATATGTCCATTATCCTGAAGTAAAAGGTGCCAAATGGCAATTGCCACAAAAAAGTGCGTGAGCGAACCGGGCGGGTTAGTGTATGGATACTGCTTGACTGCCAGAGCGAGCGGTGTTACCGATATGGACTGTGAACCATGCCCAAAGGATTCTTGGCCCGGTGAGAAAACTACTCGTCTACCACCTGCCCGCAGCGCTATATGCGGTCGGGATAATCGTGGTATCGTCAATTCCGGATCTGAAAGCCCCGCCGGTTGCGTTGCTGCCGATTCCTCTCGACAAGGTGGTTCACTTTCTTGAGTACGCTATCTTCACGCTGCTGGCGGTGCGGTCGTTTTACCACATTAGTCCCGCTATCAGCAGGCGGAATGCCGGCCTGATATCTCTTCTGTTCCTGACAGGTTTTGCAGCCCTGGACGAGTATCACCAGGGCTTCATTGCTGGTCGATCACCGGATATAACTGATCTTTTATACGACATCTTGGGCGCAGCTTTTGTGTTGGTCTGGCTCTGGTTAAGGAACCGTCGCCGGATGTCCTGATTGGGGTAGTCCCTGTGCATTGTTTCTACAGTGATCGTCCGCATAAAGCCTTGACAATAGAGGATTATCCTGTATATTCCTCATGGTTGATAAGGGGAAAAGCTAGCCTTGCGTCAATTACTGCAAAGCCTTTTCTTCTACTGGTTATTCGGTCTAGCATAACTGGCTTGCGCCAGGCCCAGACAACGTCATAACGTTATAAGGTGCTGGATGCCAACCTGTTGCATATCACAGGCCGGGCGGATGGGAGCAATGTATTTCCGCAGTCAAGACCTTTGGTTACCTAATCGGGGATCAGAGGTGCCGGTTCTTGAGCAAGCTTTCAGGAACACCCAGTGAAATAAGATTCGAGATGTAAATACATACAGTAAAAGGAGTAAGGGAAATGAGAGCGGTTTCAGTTTTCTTTACCTTTGCAATTCTGCTTGGTTCTTTTGGCCTGGTCAGAGGACAGAGTGTGTCGCTGGACTCGGTCAGTGGTCTCGTGCCGGGGAACCCTGCGGCAGTCCTGGCTGGTGAAGAAGTTTCGTTCTTTATCCGGCTGAACAATCCAACGTCTACCGACTACAGCGGAGTGACCAACGGTTACAGCGTCGGCTCCCCCGACGGGGCCGTATGGACTGGTTTTGTCGTTGATACTATCGAGCTCAGCCAAGCCGATTTTGCCTTTGGTTTATTCATCAACTATTGGGGTGTCACCGGTGAGGGGGCTGACTCGGTCGGCATCGGTGCTGTAGGTTTGGGCACCGGTCTTAAACCGAACTCGAGTATCTTGGGCTATAAGATCTCTGTGACACCGGATATAGGAAGCCATACAAAGACTATCTGCCTTGACTCGTCTTGGACACCACCGGGCGGCACCTGGAAATGGACAGCTTCCGGTGGTATCACGACTTACCCGGACTGGGACGGCCCGCATTGCTTCACCGTGATTGATACGAGCCAACCCACCGGTGTGCTCGTGGTTAACCCCGACACTCTGAACTTTATCGCTGAAGAGGGCGGCCCCGACCCATCAGCTAAGACGTTTGAGGTTAGCGAGGCGTCAGGAGGT
>JAOZPL010000236.1:0-903 GCA_029932795.1 Candidatus Zixiibacteriota bacterium
CCTGAACAGGTCCTTGGGCTTTCCGGGAAAGACCTCAAAGCCGATGTACCTCATCCGTCGATCTGCGGTCACGCGCTTGGCCGAAGAGTTCTTCTTGTCTTTGTCAGTCATGCAAACTCCGTTACGCAAAGATAGCTGCGGGCGCAAGTTTTCTCCCGCAGAACTAAAACTCAAAACGAGTGTCGTCTTGTCCTTTCTTACAATCCGTGTCGTTGGGACTGCACCGAAGGCACTTGCCATACCATTCGAAGGCGTTCTTGAAATCACTACCGGGGTCACTGCCGGTCTTGTCTACGGCCCGAAGATGATAGCATTGTGCGATCCATTTGACCACGTCGGCATCGGCACAAGGACCTTCCGAACCGGACGTACAGGTATATGCATCCTTAAGATACCTGAGGGCTTTAGTGTAGTTCTTATTACAAACACCACCGAAGTAGGCGTAACCCAGGGACTTCTTGGCCAGACAACTGGACGGGTCCAGCGTCAGCAGCTTCTCAAAATAGGCCACGCCGTTTGCGCAATCAGCCAACTGGTACAGATACGTGTTCGCCACCAGGAGCACGACTTTGGCGTCATCCGGTTGGAACGCAAGATAGTTTTTGTGATACTCGATAGCCACTTCGTAGTAGTTCTTGTTCACATCAACGCCGCTGGCAGGCTCCGATATCTCCTCGTCAAGGTCAAGGACCTCATCTTCATCTTGGCTGTTGGCGACATTCAGAGCACAGTAGCCGGCGTTCTTGTAGATGCTGGCCGACGTGCTGTCAATGCCAAGGGCAATACGCTTGTCGTAAAACTCTATCGCCTGAGCGTACCTTTTTGCGCTGTGATAGGCGACTGCGATATTCTGCAGTATACGTTTCTGTTCCGGCCTGCTCTCAAGAGACTTACTGTAGTATT
>JAOZPL010000236.1:913-1326 GCA_029932795.1 Candidatus Zixiibacteriota bacterium
GTCGAAATCTTTCGGTTTCCGATAGAAATAACAATCCCCCAGGATCTGGTATAACTCAGCTTCGTTGACGGATGTCGTATATTCTTCACTCTGCTGGTTGACCCAGTCAAGATGTTTCAGGAGGACCTCGGCTCCCTTCTCATAGTTCTTCACCCCCCAGAGCGCTTTACCATAGTAGAAATAGATATCTTTTGGTTCGTAGGGAATGCCAAGGACGAGATCGAAATATCTAGCCGCATCCTCGAAACCGTACAGGCTGCTGTACGCCATGGCCAACTCAAAGAAAACCCGTACCGTTGACGAGTCTGCTTCCGCGTGTGACAGTTCAAGGTACCTCTTGTATGAACCGATCGCCTCTTTGTAACGAGCATTGCGGTCATCGATTTCGGCCATACGTGCAGCTGATGCAATGG
>JAOZPL010000236.1:1336-3938 GCA_029932795.1 Candidatus Zixiibacteriota bacterium
TGAGTGCTGTCTTTAGTAAGAACCACATTCAGTTTTTCCATGGCACAAGGGTAGTCTTTCATCTCCAGACAAGCTTCTGCCCAATGATAGTACACTTCAAGTGATCCGGTGTCGACCTCGAGAGCTTTCTCATACTCCGTCACCGCCACCCATGGCACGCCCTGGTAGAAATTAGCGTCGCCCAGATAGATGTGATACTGAGCCTTTTCTCGACGGTACATGGCCTTGGTTGAGTCAATCATTCGCTGACGGTCTTGTTCAGGGTAAGGAGCACTCTCCAGATCCTTGATCTCCTTCTGCTCTTTCTGCTCGCTTTCAGCCAGGGCGCGACGAAAGGCACGGTCAGCTTCAGGATAGTTTTCTCTCTCCAGGGCGATGAGACCACTGGCGTACTCAAATTTCGCTTTCAGGTCTCTGGCCTTTTTGAGTCCCTTTGTTACCGCTTTATCAGCTTCGTCAAGCTGGCCAAGCTCGATAAGGCAACGGCTCAGATAAAAGAGAGATTCGTAGTGTTTCCCCTTCTTGTCGAGAGACAGCTCGAACTGCTTCCGAGCTTCGGAGTACTGGCCGAGATCATAATAAACACGGCCCAGCAGGTAGTAGTTGGCAAAGTAGGAGGGATCCGCCTGGATGTCATTTTGGAGAAGTTCGATGGCCTTGACCGTGTCACCGGCTTCGATCGCCTGTTGAATCTCAGGCTTCACCACTTGTGAGTAACCGGTGGTGACAGTCAGCAGTATTGCCAGAAGAAATACCGGGGGAAATGCTAAAACATGTTTTTTCAAGGCAGTTGCCCTCATGGTTTCCCTACACAATCCCGAGAAAATATAGGATATTCCTTTCAAGTCAAGCAATTTATTCCCTTATCCGGATCATTTAAGCTTTCTCTATTCCTCACACTTACGCCACATAGCCCGCCGGGCGTGTATGACAATGTATCCCGTAACAGCCGCCGCGATGACCAGCTTCCAGGCAGTCGAGAAAAAATGAGCAAAAGTGATCTCAATATAGATACCGGTCACCACTATTACCAGTGCTGAAAACAGGTTCAGCACTCTGGCCGCGGTGGTTAGCATTCCGCCTTTCCTCTTATTATACACGTCTCATCCACCTTTCTTCCAGGATTTGCCAAGCTGCCACCGGCCAAGTCGTTCCAGTGGATTCACAGCTATAAGTGAAGCACAACAAGTATGCCGAATCTGCTCCGGGATGTAGTACTGAAGGGTTAACTAAATACTTGACAGAGACTTAACTTCAAAAAGAGATGTTTCAGTACCGCTGTGACAACTACGCGTCGCAGAGGTTGCGCTGCATTCTCAATCCGCTTTTTTTCACCACGGTAACATGTTGGTGATCCATGCTTTATCGGATTGTCGAATAATCAGTCCGGGAGAGCCATTTGTACCGTATTCGTACGCTCTTACTGCCAGTAAACCTCAGATAGACAAGCCCCCGGAACGACCGGGGATGTCCCTGAAAATCCATTGCGGGATAGAAGCGAAGTTGCTCCACAATTCTCCGACAGCTCTCGTTGAATTGCTGGTTGCGGCGACTGGTGTATAGAAGGCTGGCTTTCCCCAGGGTATCTACTGAAATGGCAGCGCTGGCATATGCGTAGTAATTACCGGAATAACCGCTGGGGGTAATCAGGCCGTTGATGCCACTTCGCGGAATAGCTGGTGATAGCAACCCCACCTGTGTGGGGAAGAGCCTCACACGGGTCCGCTGAAATACATTCACCGTGTCAGCGTTACTTAAATTGATAACTCTGGTCGGATAACAGATATCGGGGTACAGAAACACGGCGAGCAGATTCCGGCTTGGTACCGGCTGGCCGTTACGTGTGGCCGGCCAGTACTCGGCCCAGTTCATTGAGGAGAGAATCTCATCCGTGCGGTCCGGTATAGTGGAGAGGATTGGTTCGATACGAACCGGTCGACCGGCGGTGTCCAGATCGAGCGCCGCCAGGACAAACGGTGTCTGACGCAGCCCGTCATGCACGCTGAGGTCGCAGAAGTAGGCGGGGAATCTCCTGATAGCCGCATGTCCGACACCATTGAGTTCCAGACTCGCAAGGTATAGATCGGTGTCTTTTATCTTGGGTTTGTGATCGATGGGAAACTCAACTCCAGGATATCGCCAGCCGGGGCGAAAGTGCAGTTTGACCGCCAGCCGGGTTGCGCTCTTTTCCTCATGGATCAGTCCCGGCTCAAACTCGATGGCCCTGAGGCGGCCGTCATACCATCGTGCGTACATGGTGTCATCGGCGTGAAGCGGCAACACTTCCATAACCGCACCCGTGGTGTCAATTGTTGCTACCAGAGGCACATAGACATCGACTTCCGTGTATGGCTGCCGGGGTAAATCAATCCTTCCGAATGTGACAGGATAGGGGAGAGCTATACCGAAGTGTTCGGGTCGAACCACCGTCTCCGGCGGTGGGGTCACTTGACCGGAATCACGAGGGATTGGGGGGGGCGCCGCACAGCTCCCCACTAGACAGACAAGCAGGAACAGGAGCAGCAGGAGGCTGGGAGTGGTGGCGTCAGTCTCCGGCGGTTCTGTCCCTACGGATGCGACCGGCCGTATCAAACGGTTGCAG
>JAOZPL010000237.1 GCA_029932795.1 Candidatus Zixiibacteriota bacterium
CGGACACCGTGAGTTTGACATACTCCCCCCTGGGAACACGCCCGAACCGAACAGACATCGTATCTGCGTAAAAGTTCTCGGTCTTGATACTCAGATGCCCGACCTCCTTCATGGCGTCCAGTGCATTGGTCAGAAGATTGGAGATGACCCGGTGTATCTGCGAGGGCCCGCCCTTCATGTTCATAAGGTCTTTACTCAGATCCAGATCGATAGCCAGAGTATCAGGAAGCGGCTGCCGCTGGTTCAGAACTTCCCGAATGACGTCGTTGAGGCTCATCGGCTCCTGGTTGTAGTGGCCTCGTCGGCCTAGAGTGAGAAGCTGCTGGTTGATATCGGCCATCTGATCGGCGGCTCTTTCCATGTCAGTTACCAGTTCCACGGCCGGGTGATCCTTGGGCAGTTCCTCCCTGATGAAATCAGGATAGGCAACCAGCGGGCCTAACAGGTTGTTGAAGTCGTGGGCTATCTGTCCGGCGATCCGGCCGGCCGTCTCCAGCCGGTGGGCGCGGGAGACATACTCCCGGAGCCGCCTTGCCTCCGTGACATCACGGAAGACCAGAACGACACCTATGATATTCCCTGCCTGATCGTGGATAGGCGCGCCGCTGTCGGAAAGAATTCTCTCTGTCCCGTCCCTGGCGATCAGCACCGTGTGGTTGGCCAGGCCTACGATCGTGCCTGTTTGCATGACTTTCTCAACCGGGCTCTCACACGGTTTACGCGTTTTCTCGTTGATAATATGGAAAACCTCGGCGAGTGGCCGACTACACGCTTCCCCGTTGCTCCACATGGTCAGCTCCTCGGCTACCTTGTTCAGCATGGTAATAGTACCGGCGGTGTCGGTAGTTATCACGGCATCGCCTATAGAGCGGAGGGTTACATCAAGGCGTTCTTTTTCCACCGCCAGCGCCTCCTCGGTCCGCTTGCGTTTTTCCTCAAGCTCAATCGTGTGAAGGGCAAACGCTATATCACCAGCCACTTCCTGGAATAACTCCTGCTCCTCAGCACTTTCGACCAGATCAACAGGAACAGCCACCGACATGCAACCGTACAGCTTTCCGCCATGCTCCAGCCGGATACTCATAGCACCCCGGTTATCGTAGCTGCCTACGAGAGGGCAGCCGGTGCATATGTCAGTCTGGTACTTAAATATCTGGACTCCGGCCTTCTCCATGGCCTGCCGGCAGCAGACCGGCAGTTCGCCACGACGGAGTTGTTCAACCATGGGAAGGAACGATTCACCAAAACCTGCTTCGGTGCTCGTGTTGTATCCGTCGGGCTCATCTGCAAGCACAATCCACGCTCTGCCGTAGCCGCGTGTTTCTATAAGGTTCTCGCAAGCTTGTTTGATGAGTCTGTCGCGATCTTTCTCTCTTGTTATAAGCTGGTTGACGTTGCGGATAGCCCGTAACACAGAATTAAGGTGCTCGTTTTCTGTTTCCGCCTGCTTGCGCTGGGTGATGTCGCGGAATATCTCCATTTTGGATATCGTGCCGTCCGCGTTTCTCAGTGGGGTATCGAGCAAGTCGTAGGTCTTATCATTCTTGAACGAATACCATTCCCACTGCACGGTTTTCCCCGCAAAAACGTCTTGGTTCTTGCACCAGGGACAGACCTCCTCGCGGTCGTGAAAGTAAGTGTAGCACTTGCGCCCTTCATAAGGACCGAAGTCAGTCATGAGCACGGGGTTTACATACTCGATGTCATAGTCCTGATTGACGATATGGATGCCGTCATTTATTGCCGTGAAAATGGATTTAAGCCTGTCCCTCTCGGCTTTCAGCGCCTCTTCTATTCGTGCGACACTGGAGCCCGCATACACACCGAACAGAATGAGAAAGACAACCACCAGAGCGCGCATCCAAATTTCATGTAGACCAGGAGAGAATAGCACTTCCACAAAATAGCCATGACGAAACACAAGTACGTCCACCACCGACTCAAAAACCCAATAGAGGGCTCCCAAACCGATCCCGATAAGTGCAAACCTCGCACCGTAACTGCGTAACATCCCGTTTTTCATCTCAAACCTCCTCGGCACCGGCGTTTTCCGATGGAAACCCAACCTGTTCCCCGACTGATTGCTGACGTGAGTCTAACTCCAACCGTTCCGTGCACGCGTCACTCCTGCTAACCTATGGACCACATGCTGGTGATACAGATTTTGTTGACTCCCCAAAGGATAACCACCTTGTTTCACCGGTTAATCCTGCAACTGCAGCAACAGGATACTAGTATTCCGGCGACTTGGCAACGTCAAAGGATTGCTCTGGAGGCCGGTGCGTGATCATATTCTCAATCAATCTGGGATTCGGACGGCGATAGCTTCTCAGGTCATCAAAGACCGGACTTTGCCATGTCTGATAACCCGCCCCCGTCTTTCTTACGACTTTGTGTCTACCTCTTGGTAATCTCAGGTGTCAATAGAGTAAGAAACCGCAACCAGGGAGATGAAAATGAACAAACCAGCACCAGCCTGGATACCCTTTGTGATAGTCGTCCTCTTAACCCTCACATGTTTATCCTGTCTCGAGCGGACAGAAGAAATAACCGTGGCTGAGGACGGCACGACAACATTCATCGCCAGGTTCGAGGGAAACGTCAACAATTTCCGCCCACCGGTGGCTCTGCCATCCGAACCTGAGTGGGCAATTCTGGAGAGAAAAGTCGATTCCAGTGATGTTGATCACATCCGCATGGAACTCAAGGCGGAGCTGGTCGTGCCATATGGCACACCCCTGCCGGATACCTACGCAAAGCCGGATGCGCCCAACAAAGAAATCAATTTGCAGTTTCCCACCGAGGTCAGGCGCTGGTCCGAGGGCGGACGGACATTCTACGAGTTCAAGAGAACCTACTTGGCGCGTGGCTACGGATGCTATAATATTACGGGAGGAATCCTGTGGGATCAGGAATTGGAAGACCGAGTTCTCGAAAAGGGCATATTCAATGCCTCGGAAGAAGATCGGGTCGAATATCTCGACCAGTTTACCTCGGCCTTTCGCTATCTTCACTGGCGGTTTCTCTGGGAAACCCTCGGAAAACTGGTTCGCAGCGGTGATATACCGGTGTCCACAAAAGAGAATGTCGAAACCTGGGCTAAGCATTACCTGGAGAGTGTCGTCACACCTGTGAGAATCCTCGGCATACTGGGCAAAGATGATGACTCTATAGGTGTCGCCCTTGACCAGCTCAAAAAGGAGATACACGAGCAGTTCGCCAGGTATTTCCCCAGTGTAACAGGGTCAGAGCAGTCGGAAGTGCAGCGGAAGTTCAAGAATCTGTTTCGTGCTGCCACACTGGATTATGACGTAACTGACGCCCTGAATGCCCATCAGTTCTCCATAACCTTGAGATTGCCCGGCACTATTATTACGGCGAACGGCCTGATTGACCCTGAGAGGCCCGGTATCGTGGATTGGTATTTCAAAGGCGAAGACCTGCACGACAAGGATATTTCTCTCTATGCTCTTTCGGTAGTCGAGCACTGAGAAGGTGAGTTTACTAAGACAGGGAGAAGCCAGAGGTATAGCATGACAGACAGTATCTCAGACACGATTCAGGAGCTGTCCGACAAGGTGTTCTGTCTGATATACCGGATTGTCTGCAACAGGGATCAAGCGATGGATCTCACGCAGGATGTCTTTGTGAAGGTTTTGCGAGAACCGGAGCGCCTTAGAGAAAGGACCAAGCTTCGACCATATATCTTCAGGTCGGCATACAACACAGCCCTGAACTCCAAGAGAGATTACTCCAGGCGGCAGGCAAAGGTGAAAGACCTCAAAGAAGAATTGACCCCGGCTAACCCTGCGCAACCGGACGCATTATACGAATCAGCTGAGACTTCCATCCGGGTGATGGCGGCTCTGGATTCCCTGGCGGACAAACAGAGAGAGGGTCTCATGCTGAGGTTTTACAGCGAATTGACCT
>JAOZPL010000238.1 GCA_029932795.1 Candidatus Zixiibacteriota bacterium
GGATGACGACGGCTGGGGGCGATAAAGACCTGAAGCCTGCTGCGGATGTTGCGGGGATTTTCACCGGACTGGATAGCTACTACCCCTTCCATAATCAGCTCGAAATAAGCCACTTCTTCATTATGACGCAACCGCAGCTTATCGGAGATCGGCAGAAAGAAGATATTGGCCAGCCCCACACCCCAGAGAGTAGCGATAAACGCCGCAGCAATAGCTGTGGCCATTGAGCCCGCATCAGAAGTATTGCCCAGCGTATGCACCAATGCCAGCACCGTGCCAAGAATACCAAAGGTCGGCGAAAAGCCGCCTGCTTTCTGGAAGAAGACTATCCCCTGCTTGTGCCGCTCCTCAATATAGGCCATTTCTGTTTCCAGGACCCCGCGAAGCACGGTAGCCTCGGTCCCGTCGATCAGCATCTGCACAGCCCTTTTGAAGAACGGATCTCCTATGGATTTTAGACTCGGCTCCAGACCCAGGATACCTTCGCGGCGAGCTTTCTCGGCTAACCCTGTAATCATCTCGATGCCTTCGCTGAATGAGCGCTGCTTACCCCAAATGGCCAGACGCAAATAACACGGAACCTGCAGAACAGTACTTATCGAAGTTGTTACGATGGTGGCACCAAGCGTACCTCCGACCACTATCACGATTGGAGCCGTCAGAAAGACGGCATTGATGTGCCCCCCCTCAAGGGCATAGCCACCTAAAATGGCAACCAGTGCCAGCGCTAAACCGAGAATTGTAGCAAAGTCCATGTTAAACCGGTAATCTGCAGATGCGCACAGTTCTCCACCGGGACAGAGAAAACCCTGCCCTAATAATAGTAATATCGGCAGCAGGCGGGTATTTTGTAGGCGGAAACAGTGTATCGGGGGCTCTGACAGCAGTCAGGCGTCTCAGAGACAACGATCTGGAGTCCGTTACTCAATCATCTGGTACTCAGCCAGTTTGTTACGGATGGTACGAGGGGTAATGCCAAGTGCCTCGGCAGCTTTTGTCTTATTGCCGGTGAATTTTTCCAGTGTTTTTAGAATCAGGTATCTGCTCCCCTCTTCCAATTTCATAGGAATGCGGAAAATTGGCGTCCCAACATCAACCTCACCAAATGAAAGTTCCGGCGGAAAATCATCCTCAGTCAGGTACTCGTCGCGCGACGTCACCACCGCCCGCTCAATCAGATTTTCCAGTTCCCGGACATTGCCCGGCCAGTGGTATTTGACAAGCAGGCGAAGGGCCTGCTGACGGATGCCCCTGATACTCTTGTTGTTCTCCTGATTGTACTTGTCGATGAAGTGTTCCACGAGAATGGGGATATCTTCCTTGTGATCCTTCAACGGCGGCATATGCACGGGGATCACGTTTAACCGATAATAGAGATCCTCACGGAACTTCCCAGCCGCGATACACTCCTTGAGATTGCGGTTGGAGGTGGCAATGATTCGAACATCGACGGAGATCGGCTTGCTTGAACCGAACCGATCAAACTCCCGCTCCTGAACTACCCTCAGGAGTTTTGACTGAAGATTAAATGGCATCTCTGAGATTTCATCCAGCAGAAGAGTACCCTCATCGGCCAGTTCGAACCGTCCCCGGTTAGTTTTCTTGGCATCCGTAAAGGCACCTTTCTCATAACCGAACAGTTCCGCCTCCACCAGCGTCTCCGGCAAGGCGGCACAATTCAGCTTGATAAAAGGGTTCTGACAACGGCTGGAAGTATAATGAATAGCACGTGCCACTAACTCCTTGCCGGTACCTGACTCACCCGTCAGCAGCACCGTGGATCGGGCATCAGCCACCGACCTAATCAGATCAAAAACCTCCTTCATGACACTGGATTTGCCGATGATGTTCTGAAACCGGTGAGCCAGGTCCTTGCGGAGGATTTCGTTCTGCGTTCGCAGATCGAGTATTTCAGACATACGGTTGACCATCAGCTCCAACGTCTCCGGCAGCACCGGTTTGAGGAGAAAATCATAGGCTCCCTTCTTAATTGCGCTCACAGCCGTTTCGACAGTTCCATAGGCCGTCATAATCGCCACCATCGTATCCGGTGCCTGATGTTTGATCCGATCCAGTACGTCAATACCATCTAGCCCCCGCATTTTTAGATCGGTCAGGACGATATCAAAACATCGGCGCCGAAACTTCTCCAGCCCCTCCTCGCCGGATAGCGCAGCGTCACACTCATATCCGGCTCTCCGAAGAGTTTCGAGCATGAACTCATTAACTAGTTTGTCATCATCAACAACCAGAACAGAGTATTTCATCACCAACACTCCATGCTTATCTCTCGTGATGGGTTATCTCCCGGTTCACACCATTGATGGTGACCGGTTGAAGCAAGATAAACTGAGCTCCTCCTTCGGGGATGTTCTCAGCCACGATTTCACCACCGTGAGCTTTTATAATTTTCAACGCCACCGCCAACCCAAGGCCGATCCCCCCCTCTTTGGTTGTGAAAAAGGGAGCAAACATAGACTCCATTGCCTTTGCGCTGATCCCCGGACCGTTGTCACTGATGACAGTTTCCACCACGGTTTCATCCAACCGGAGAAGCAGCTTCTCACCATACCTGCGAGTTGCCTCCTGGCGCGATAGTTTCCGGTATGAGATATTTATCTCCCCCTTACCACCGAAAGCCTCAATCGCATTGGTGAGTATATTGTAGAGAAGCTGACGGTAGAGCTGTGGGTCGATCATCAATTGCACCTTCCGATCGGGTGGGTGCAGCAGGATCATCACGTCCGCGGTACAATTCTCATTACTGTGCTGGTACTGTTCAACGGTCACATGCAGGAAGTCATCGTAGATAACGTTTTCCCTCCTGATTTCATCAGAGCGGGTATAGTTAAGCAAGGTAGTGACTGTCCGATTAAGATTTTCCACACCGCGAATGATCTTGCCGACCGTCTTATATCGGGGATCATCCGAGGCAATATCCCTCTTCAGCAGGGATGCAAACCCACCTATTGCAGCCAGGGGGTTTCTAACCTGATGGGCCACGGTAGCCGCCATCTCCCCCAATGCCGCCAGGGTATTCAGGCGGGCAATCTCCGCCTCCATCTTCTTTGTCTTGGTCAGGTCATGGAAAACCTCCACAGCGCCGTCTGGCTTGCCGGTATCGTCGCGTATAATGGCTGTGGAAACCGACAGATGCAATCGGGTGCCGTTCGGAATGTCAATCTGCTTGTCAGCCGAATCCACCACCCGGCCCGTCTCTACGGTGCGCAGGGCGTTGGCATCTAACGGTTCACCAAGAGGGATAACATCCCTATATAACTTACCCGGCGGTTCGTTGACCGGAATCCCGAGCATAACGGAGGCCGCGGGATTAAAATGCGTGATACGTCCGTTTTGATTAACTGCAACAACACCGGCCGAAATGGAATTGAGGATGCTGTTCAGGAACGTGGTGGCGGCCAGATTACGATTGGTCATCTCGACCAGTTTCCGGTTAGTCTCCGCCAATTGCTCGTTTTGGGCGGAGAACTCCTCTTTCAGTTCGATATACTGTCGCTGGAGACTATTAACAATTCGGTTGAACGAGGCGTACGATTCGGTGAACTCTGCAATCTCACCCGCAGCACCTAATGATGTCACAGAGACACCTTCTTTTTCCCCAGCCATACGCTGCTCCCTTTCTCTGATGGCAGGATAGTAGAGGAGACATAGCTGGTTTTCAACTAAAACTTGTCCAAAAATGAATGACTATTCAGATAATGACGTGGTTAACAGTTACGACAGATTCGGCAGCTCTGGTCTTGATGGTGGCCTGTTGGCCGGGCAGAGCTGACAATTCTCTGTCATCTCAACTGCCTGGAAACCTCGGCCAATAGGCGATCAGCCCTGAATGGCTTGACGAGATAGGCGCTGGCACCAAGCGCAATGCCTCTCTCACGGTCAGCATCTCTGTCCCGGGAT
>JAOZPL010000239.1 GCA_029932795.1 Candidatus Zixiibacteriota bacterium
AGAACATAATGGGCGCCAGCAAGTTCTGTTCGACAAACCTGATCGGTATACCCCTGCCTGAAGAGCGGTTTGCAAAGGTTGAAAAGGTAACCGGTGAGAAATTCGACCGCCGTGATCTCGGCGACGGTTTGAGCCAGATAATTCTCAAGAACATGGGAACACCTTTCGGGAACCTTGGCGGTGTCGAAATCGGTGACAACAACCATCTCGTTTACCTTGACGGCGTGACGCGTGCCGCGCTTGAGACCGGCGCCAACTTCTTCCTTAACCCGAGCTGGTCGACTATTATTGCAGCGTGCTATTTTGGCCGGCAGATTCCAGAAATAAGCTTCAAAATATCAATGCTTCTTGCCACCCAGAACGCGATCCAGTTCAGAATGTTGATGAATATCGTCAAAGAATATCTACGCGACGACGGCACCACCCCCTTGTATGAGATAAACATCGGCAACGCGGTGAGTCCGCAGGTCTTCATGCAGTGTGCGAGGGAACTCGAGGCTTCGGGATTGCCACGGATTTCGCTGGCGGCGCACCTGCGGATCAACCCGGATCTCGGCATGGAAGGTTTCGACTGGACAGAAAACGCCCACACTGTCCTCGATGGTGGTTGTGATATAACCATCAAATACGAAAGTGACGGAACATCGCGACCCTACGATACCATGGAAACATATTTCCTTTCCGATCAGGACAGGGACGAGAAAGCGGATCTGATAGCCGACGTGATCTACCACAAGTGTCTCCGTTGTGATACAGATGTCCGGGAGATCATGCGTCGCGGCCATGAGACTAGATTCGCCGGCGTCTCTTACAAGTCATGGAAAGCCGTATGAATGACCAAGCCCTACAGTGGGATGGTACCGTCTATCCCGAGATGATCCGGGAGCTACCGGAGATTGAGATTGCCGTCGCAGGCATCCGGGGCTGGTTGTTGCAAGGTGGCGAGAAGCAGGTCGTTTTCTTTGACATCCAGCCGGTCGGGATAATCCCACCCCACTCACACTGTGCCCAGTGGGGAATAATGTTGCAGGGCGAGATGTCGTTGACGATCGGCGATGAGACGAAACTCTATCGAAAAGGAGACTCATACCACATCCCGGAAGGAGTGGTGCATTCGGCTAATTTCCTCTCGCGCGTCAACGTCATTGACGTCTTTGATGCCCCGGACCGTTACGGAATTAAGTAATAACACGGTGAATCGCATGGAGCGGAACACAGAACCGGACAGACAGAAATAAGAAGAAGGAGGATTCATACAATGCGCTTATTGTTGGTTGGATTTGGTACGGTCGGACAGGGACTGGCCGAGTTGCTTCTAAAAAAAGAGAAAATGCTACGTGACCAGCACGGATTACAGGTGCAGGTGGTCGGGATAGCCGACATGCTCAAGGGAAGTCTGTACAACGCCACAGGCATTGATCTGCCGGCCGCACTGGAGACAGCCAAATCAGGCGGCAAGCTCTCCGAATTGCCGCATAAGTACAAGGGCGATGCCCTGAGTATGATCAAGACCGCGGAAGCAGACATGATGGTGGAAGCGACTTACACTGATATTAAGACCGCCGAACCGGCGACATCCCACATCCGCGCCGCTTTTGAAAAGGGCATGCACGTGACAACCACCAACAAGGGACCCCTGGCGCTCCATTACCACGAACTGGCCAAACTTGCCGACAGCAAGGATGTCAGGTTTTTGTTCGAGGGTACCGTGATGAGCGGCTCGCCCGTTCTGAACCTGATCAGAGAGACGCTTGCAGGGAGTACTATCTCGGAGGTCAAGGGCATCCTCAATGGTACGACCAACTACATTTTGACGCGCATGGAGGAAGGTCTGTCATACGAGAATGCATTGACCAAAGCTCAGGAACTGGGTTACGCAGAGGCAATCCCCGATGCAGACGTACTGGGCTGGGACGCGCTGGCCAAAGTGACAATCCTTGCCAGTACCGTTTTTGGCGCCAACGCAAGACCAGACGACTTCCCGTGCAAGGGAATAACGGAAATAACAAGCGACGCCATTGATGCTGCTAAATCGCGGGGAAAGCGTTACAAGTTGATCGGCCGAGTCTGGCGCGACGGCAACGAGGTGAAAGCGAGCGTCGCTCCCGAAGAAATTGATCTGACGCATCCCCTAGCCGGTGTTATGGGAGCGACCAACGCCCTTACGTTCTCAACCGACACACTTGGTGATGTCACCATTGTCGGACCGGGAGCCGGAAGAACCGAAACAGGATACAGTGCTCTGGTCGACATAATTCATGCAGGAGGAAAACGATGAAGATGCTGCTTGACGGTCAGTGGGTTGACAGTGACGACAAGATCAAAGTGCTTGATCCTTATGACAACTCCGTTGTTGATACCATCCCCAGCGCAACTGCGGCGGACGTGGAAACTGCGCTGGCAGCGGCGACCAGGGGCTTTGAGATCACAAAGCGGATGACTGTATATGAGCGGGCGCAAATTCTCTCCAAAGCGGCGGGAATCATCGCTGACCGGCTCGAAGAATTTGCCGTCGTAATTGCCCGGGAGGCATCGAAGACGATCAACGAAGCCAGAAAAGAAACCTCGCGCTGCATCAATACACTGACCTGTTCGGCTGAAGAAGCCAAACGTATTCTCGGTGAAACAATCCCATTCGATTCCTTTCCGGGCGGTGAGATGCGTCGCGGTTACTACTATCGCTTCCCGATCGGGGTGGTGCTGGCGATCACTCCCTTCAACGACCCGTTGAACCTCGTTGCTCACAAACTGGGACCGGCTATCGCGGCTGGCAACTCCGTGATCCTGAAACCTGCCACTGTCACGCCGCTATCGGCCATCAAGCTGGTGGAGGCTTTGGTCGAAGCCGGGTTGCCACCGGAAGCAATCCAACTCATCACCGGCATCGGATCTGTGATCGGCGACCCACTGGTTTCAGACGAGAGAGTCCGAATGGTCTCCTTTACCGGTGGCGTGGAAGCCGGCAAGCATATCGCTTCAGTCGCCGGGATCAAAAAGATCGGTATGGAGCTCGGTTCCAATTCGCCGGTAATCGTGTGGCAGGACGCGGACCTTGACCTGGCGGTCGAATCTTGCGTCTCCGGTTCTTTCTGGGCGGCCGGACAGAACTGTATTGGCGTGCAGCGCCTGTTGATCCATCGCGATATCTACGACGAGTTCAAAAAGAGATTTGTTGCCCGGACGAAACAGTACAAGATCGGTGACAAACTCAAAGAAGATACTGATATGGGGCCGATGATCACCGAGACGGAGGCAGAACGGGTCGAGCGATGGGTAAACGAGGCGGTCGAGAAAGGCGCCACCCTGCTTACCGGAGGCAAGAGAGAGGGTGCCCTGTACGAGCCGACCGTGCTGGAGAACGTCCCTCCTGAGGCAACGATTCATCACGAGGAGGTTTTCGGCCCAACCGTCAATTTATACCCTATCGATGAACTTGACAAAGCGATCAAAGAAGCCAATTCGCTCCCCTACGGTCTGCTGGCCGCCATCTTTACCAACAATGTCGAGGTTGCCTTCAAGGCCGCCTATGATCTTGATTGCGGCGGGGTGATGATTAATGATTCTACGGACTATCGTCTCGACTCGATGCCTTTTGGCGGCGTCAAGTATTCCGGTCTGGGCCGGGAGGGGCTGAAGTTCTCGTTGCAGGAGATGACCGAACCGAAAGTGATCTGTTTCAATCTTCCCGGGATTTGAACAACATGAGATAGCTTGGGCTGGATTTGGCAAGCTGATAACAGAAAGACCTGTATCACCCTCCGCGGTATTGTATGCAGGAACCCTGCGTTCCAGAAATATTCTGTCAAGCAACCTTCATCAGGCTCAAGGTAGACAGGACACTTAGTCCACTTGTTGAATGGGCTATCTAAAGAAAAAGCTGGGAGACAGGGATTCGAACCCCGATTCTACGGTCCAGT
>JAOZPL010000240.1 GCA_029932795.1 Candidatus Zixiibacteriota bacterium
GGAATGCGTCCGCTTGCGGGTCCAAGACCTGGATTTCGACTATCTGACCATCACCATCCGCGACGGCAAGGGCCAAAAAGACCGCATTGTCCCCCTCCCAGAAACGGTGATCCCGGCCCTGAAACGGCAGATCGAACACGTCCGCCTCCTCCACGAAGAGGACCTGGCCGCCGGCTTGGGGGAGGTGTATCTTGATCTTCCCCCGAGAAAGTGGGCAAGACAATAAGCCAGGATCGTGTATAATACCACCCTCGGAGGAATATGATGACCAAGACCAGACGAACCTACACGCGCGAATTCAAGCTCGAAGCCGTCCATCTGCTGGAGACGAGCGGCAAGAGCGCCTCCCGGCTCGAACGGGAGTTGGGCATCGGCACGGGCTGCCTATCCCGCTGGAGGCGGGAGTTTGCAGAGGAAGGGGAAGACGCCTTCCCCGGCCACGGCCGTCTTGCGCCTGACCGGGAACGGATACGCCAACTGGAGCGGGAGAACGAGGTCCTACGCCAGGAGCGGGAGATTCTAGAAAAAGCAGTCGCCATCTTCTCGCGTCCAAGCCGATGAGGTTCCGGTTCATCGAGGGCCACCGGGGCAAGTTCCCGGTCGTCCGCATGTGCAAGGTGCTGGCGGTGTCGCCCAGGGGAGGGTCATACCGCCATCATCGCTGCACGCTCAGCTTGAGCCGCAACTTGGCATTCAGGCGCTGCACAAACCTGTCTTTGCTGGGCATACCAGGGTTATTTCGCATCGCCTGATACACCTCTTCCACAGTGGTTGAAATGAAGCGATTAAGATTCAATGTCAAACGATCGCCCCTGGGAACGAGACTATACAATGCAAATCGTGATGCATGCTCAGATGAAAACCCGCTCTCTTTAAAGCCATACCGGCCGATCAGGTTGGCATAAATATACTCCTGTATCACCCAATAACACCTCGTATCCCAGGTTTCGTAAACAATGCCTTTGTTCAACAATTGGGTTATGGCGCGCTTAATCGAATCGTAGGTGTTCATGCCAAATTTGCAGGATCGGCCCTGCAAATCAAGCCCATCGAAGAAATCGAGTATTCCCTGAACCAATCCCCCTGTACTGGTCGTGGAGTCTGACTGGAACTCGACCGACACAAAATCATCCACTTCAGGCTTCATCGGCTTGTGGCGCACGAGAACGTAATCTATGCTTCCCACATTTGGCAGCCTGACTTCGGAGAATACGATGGTATCGTTGAAACCACCGAAATAGTGCAGAGCAATGTCCTCCAAGACCTTGGACACGCCTTCAATTGAGCCCTGTTCCTCGAAACGACGAGGACAGATTGTGTGGACTTCGCCACTGTGCTCCACAGAACAAACACCGAAAGGAAAGTCAATCAGCCGACTCTTTTTGTCACAACGACGATCCAAAAAGGGGCACCAATACCTCTCACGAACGTCTTGTGCTTCCTCTGAGTGGTTCCAAATCGGGTATCCAAAAATCTCTGCCGGGCGATTTCCTGCGTTATCCGCCATTTAGTTCTGCCCTCGTATAAGTTCTCTCCAAATGCTGCGAATCTCGGCAGCTGAATGTTTACTTTCCAATAGCCAGCCCAACGTCACACTGCATTGCCGACAAAAGGTCTCACTATCGTCAGTGTCAATAGACTCTAGGACCCGCCATGAAACGGATGGTCCATCGCTATCAAGAGCGAAAACCAGAATACTATCATGCTTGATCGAATTTAAGTTGCGGATGTGGACCGATATAGGATGCTCCGAGAACACAACGTAAGCGTTTATCAACCTAAATCCAGCGCTTTTGAGCGCAATGGTAAGCTCCGCCCAGGCATCGGGATCCCAATGGTGAAATGTAAACACCATCCGCCCGGTGCGTCGCTTCAGTACACGCCCGCACTCGGCGAAAATCCCTGCCAGCACTGTCATGAAGCTGCTGCCACCATCGGCAGCTTTAATCGCGACAGCACTATGAGCTTCGTCATAAGTCCACTTAATTTCTTCAGGAAGCAAACGAGCCAGCCATACTCGGAAAAATGTTGCCAGGTCACTATATTGCACGCTGTCATAATAGGGAGGGTCAGTCACAATCAGATCTACGGAATGGCTATCAATCGGTAGATCGCGAGAATCGCCATGAATGAGCCAAAACGTCTGCCGGCCAGTCGCCAGATCAGCCTGGTTGAAAACCTCGATACCTCCATCTACTTCCCCCGGTATCTTGACCAATTCGCTGTTGCCGTCTTGCCCAATCCTCCGTTCAATGGGCAACACTGCCCACCTGCGTCCCCGTTCAATCCGGTCGCGGAAGAGCAATTGTAGGTTGCCAGAAGACTTGTGAGGGTTGATCGGATTATTCTCCAGGGCGGTGTAAGGGAAGGAATACGCATGGAGAGCGAAAACATGTCGAATCGCGCCTGGTCGGCGCTTGTACCAGCCTTTGTAACCGCAGAGCATCGAATTGAACTCTAGAGATGCGGACACAAGCATACCCAGGTTAAGCTTTACCGCGCCGCCGTAATCGCGCAACTGCTGAATCGCCTGATGGAGGTAAAGCAACTGACGAGATGAAAAAACGTCAAGATATGAATTAATGTTGTGCTTCAACAAATCACCAGATTTAGGGCCATTTGTCACCCTGAAATCCTCCAGTGGCCCAAAGTCTAGCCTCTCTCTCTGCTCGGCAGCCTGATCAATTCGCATCAGATCAAGCTCGCCAGGCGAGCGGAAAAACAGACCATGTTCAGTGCAAGTGGCAACAATCGCAATCGGCACATAGCGGGCATAAAAAGGCAAATCAAGCAGTTCCCCATACTCCCGCCCACAGATGGGGCACTTTTTTTCGGCCTTGGTGATCAGGCGGATATGTCTGGTGGGGGCCTCCGGCTTGTGTTGATCATCGGAAATCTGCCAGCTATCCGGCCAAATGCGAATCGTCCTATCGGCCTCGTGGCGCAAATCGTATTGATCAATCTGTACAACTTCACCACATGCACATGCTTTACGCAACCCATGGAGTGTGTACAGGGCGTCCACAGTTCTCTGGCAGATTGGACACTCTGTTTGGAAATAATGTCCCAAATTGTCGTACAAGTCAGAGAAGAATCGGTTGAAAGAGATTCGCAGATCCTCTAATGACGCTTGCGTGAGTGTAGCACGAGCCTGCACAATCGGGATAGGATCAATGTCGGCGCCGATAACGTTTGCCCCCAACCGAATCGCCTCATGGAGCGTTGTACCCCCTCCCATCATCGGATCGAGCACGGTTTTGCCCTCCAACCCACCAGGTGCGTAGTAATCGCGACGCTCACTGTCAGGGACAAACTGTTTGAGGATAGCGCGGAACGTGGAGCCACATCGTCGTGCCCACCACTTGTGTAGATAGGTATTTGGGCGAAAGAGATGTTTGTTAAACACCTCGCGTCGGGAAAGCTCATCAACAAACTCTTCAGGGAAGGAATGATCAATTGCGAGGCTATGCCCTACTTGAGGAGCGCGAAACAGCTCATCAAAGGCCAATTGACGGGCCTCCCGAACAGTATGGTCGGACGCAGGTTTAATTCCCTTGTTTAGCGGATAATCAGTCATAGGGCTTTCACCGGAATCCGGAAACCCCCTCTTGGGCCAATCAGGTCGAAACGCGCCTGGCATCCGGTGGGCGCAGGCGGTTCTTGAGCTTTGCCCACCGCTCAGCCAATGCGATCCCCAGGAATACGATGAACTGCAACAAGCGCGGGTCGTGCGGGGCGTAATGCTTCCTGTAAAATAACCTCATCGCCCGGTAGAATTCGTCCATCATACGCTCGCTCTGCCGCCTGCTCGATTGGCCTTTATAATGGAGCACCTGGACCTCAGGATAGTAATATACCTTCCAACCGTTTTGCTTGAACCGGAAGGCCCAATCCAGATCCTCGCCATAGAAATAAA
>JAOZPL010000241.1 GCA_029932795.1 Candidatus Zixiibacteriota bacterium
TGGGTCCGTTTTCCGGAGATTCGGTCACTTTCGATATCACGAAGGTTGTTGACTGTCAGGATCGCTACTGAGAAAAGCCCGGGTGAGAGTCCCGCCAGCAGGACAATCCAGTTGATCTGAAGCGTCTGCACGTAGTACGTACCCCCGACCGCCACCGGTCCGAAGAAAATGAGCACAAAGATGTCAGCCAGCCCGGTATATCCAAGGGGATATGGCCCTCCGGTATAGAGAATACCACACAGAATTGACAGCAGCCCGATGACAACAATCGGCCAGCCACCGCGGTACACGAGGTAAATTCCTGCCAGAACCGCCAGCAGGAAAACAAGCACGGTCGCTCGTTTCATGGTGGAGGGATTAACCAGCCCGGTTTGTGTGACGCGGACAGGGCCGATTCTGTCGGGCCTGTCGCTGCCTTTGGAATAGTCGAAATAGTCGTTGGCAAGATTAGTCCCGATCTGGATCATCACGGCCCCAAACAGCGCCGCCAGAGCTGATAGGAGATGAAAGCCGCCATCGGCATAGGCCATGGCGCTCCCGATTACAACCGGCGCTATTGCCGCCCAGAGTGTCTTGGGACGGCTGGCCATGATCCAGACTGTGACGCGCGACTGACTCATGGATGATACATGCTGTTACGGGCGGCGTGGAAATTTGGAGAAATCCGGTTTCCGCTTTTCGTTGAAAGCATTGCGGCCTTCCTGGCCTTCCTCGCTCATATAATAGAGCATGGTAGCGTTGCCGGCCAGTTCCTGCAGTCCGGCCTGACCGTCGCAATCGGCGTTCAAGGCCGCTTTCAAACACCGGATCGCCATCGGAGAGTTGGCCAGAATCTCCCGGCACCATGTCAGCGTTTCTTCCTCGAGATTTTCAAGCGGTACGACCGTGTTGACCAGTCCCATTTGAAGAGCCTGCGTAGCATTGTACTGACGGCATAGGAACCAGATCTCACGGGCCTTTTTTTGTCCGACCACCCGCGCCATGTAGCTGGCGCCGTAGCCGCCGTCAAACGAACCCACTCGCGGGCCAGTCTGGCCGAAAACGGCATTGTCGGCAGCGATAGTCAGGTCGCACATCAGGTGCAGCACATGCCCGCCCCCGATCGCATAACCGGCCACCATGGCTATTATTGGCTTGGGACAGGTGCGCATCTGGCGCTGGAGGTCGAGCACGTTAAGACGGTGTACCCCGGCTTCGTCCGTGTACCCGGCGTCACCGCGTATCCTCTGATCGCCACCGGAGCAGAACGCTTTGTCTCCCTCGCCGGTAAGAATGATCACACCAATGGCTTCATCGTCGCGGGCGTCCTCAAGGGCGGTTGACATCTCCCTGACCGTCAGCGGCCGAAAAGCGTTGCGCACTTCCGGTCGGTTGATGGTGATCCTGGCGATTCCTTCCGCCTTGTGGTATCTTATATCGGTGAACTCCCGTGCCTTAATCCAGTTTATTGCTGTCATCGTTTCCTCATCTTACATCCTGCAAAAAGCTCCTTACCTCTTGTGCGAATCGTTCCGGTTGTTCAAAGTGGACGTTGTGTCCACACGCTTCAATGATACGAACTTCGGCAGTCGGGCACAAGTCGGCCATTTCACCGGCAAGGGCCGTGAATTTATGATCTTTTTTACCCGCCAGCAGCAATAGCGGTGAGTTGATCTCACTCAGTCGCGGCCAGAGCGAAGGCTGAACTCCTGTTCCCATCATCCGAAGAGACCTCGCCAGCCCGGTCGAGTCATTATGGCGCCGACGGTCCAACAGCCTCTGGAACCGTTCCGGGTAGCCTATCATCGTTTCAAAGAGACGTTGTTCATACCAGTAGTGCACGAAAGCCTCGACACCGTCGCGTTCCAGCCTCTGCGCAAGTTGCTCGTCGTAACGCCGGCGTGCCGTGCATTCCGCGTCTGTCCTGAGGCCCGGAGACGTTGATTCCAGGATCACCCTGTCACAGCGTTCCGGGTAAGCGATGAGAAAGTAAAGCGCCAGCCGTCCGCCCATCGAGTAGCCGATGACGTGAGCCTTCGCTATACCAAGGTTGTCAAACAGTTTTACCAGGCCTCGAGCGTTGCTATCGATTGTGTAGGCGTCGTCGTTGTTGCAAACCAGATTGCCCCCGTGTCCAGGGAGATCGATCAGCAGGGCACGGAAATCATCGGCCAGAGAGGCTGCAATTTCCTCCCAGTCTGATGAGCAGCCCAGGAAACCGTGAAGAAAAACAACAACCGACTTCGACCGATCCGTAGAGCCGGAAAGTACGTATGTGAAGGGCGCGGCCATCAGTTGCGTTACTCGGAGAGTCCCCTGATAACCTGCTCATGAACCTTCTGATGAATATCAAACGAATAGTGCCGGTCGATAGATACTTCGATGAGCGAGGACCTGTCGCCTTCGGTTGCCTTCTGATAGGTTGTCACGAATGATTCAGCGGAGTCAGGTCTGTCATAGTCAAGGTTGAACATTGAGGCCGCTTCGGTGAAGGTTTTCCCATGTGGAGTAATGAAAAACGGCTCAAGGATGTCTTTGCACTCCGCTACCGGCAGGAAGTCAAAAATGCCAGCGCCGTTATTGTTCAGCACGACAACAGTGACAGGCACCGGGGTTTTCTCCAGGAGCGCCAGCGAGTTCAGATCATGCAGGAGGGCAAGATCACCAACCAGCAACGTTATTGGTCTGCTGATGCCGGTAGCGAATCCAGCTGCAGATGCTACCGTGCCGTCAATACCGCTTGCCCCGCGATTGGCACCCACCCGGATATCGTTCCCTGTTGGTGTAGCGTACGTATCCATCAATCGGATCGACATGCTGCTGGCCAGGAAAAGTCCGCTGTCGTGCGGAATATACCTGCTGACCAATCGCACCACTGACGGCTCACTGACGGCATTGTCCCTGCCGAGGGCTGTCTCAAGAATATGATCTACGGTATCCGAATCTTTGCGATGAGTCATATGCCAACCGCTGTCAGGTGATGGGGTGATGAGATCGGCCAGAGTTTCACCGAATATGATGATATCGCTTTCTATTCTGCGGGTTACTTGGTGATCAGGGTCGGTCCGGTAAGGGTGGTTGTCAACGACGATATATTCCGAAGGTGACAGTCGTTCTATATACTGCAGGAGTCTTTTTGAGACCGGGCGGCTGCCGATCTGCAGAATGGTATCGGGCCGGTGACGCTCTGCAAAACTCTCCGCGTGCAGCAACAGGTCGTAGTACGGGACTAGCTGTTTGTCGGTCGAGCCAAGCCTCAGGCCGGAGCGGATGTCGGGGAATGTTGGCCAGCCCAATTTCTGAGAGAGCGCCCTTACCGCTTTTTGTTCCTGCCTCGAACGAAGCGATCCGACAATCAACAAGCCCCGGTCTGTATTCTTAATGATGGAGGCAAGATCATCCATTGTTTGACTTTGAAGTGCCGACACCGGTAAAGGATAGCCCGTAAACGGCTCTCTTGAATCCAGCCAGTATGCCAATGAAGCCCGGTACGCGGACAGATCACTCCCGTCCGGCAACGGCGCCAGCGGTTCACGGAACATACAGTTCAGATGAACCGGCCCGATTGGTGAACGGCGAGTGCGGTAGACCGCCTGATCAATCGTGGTGAGCCAGAACTCGGGTGGCAGCTTTTCATCGGGGCAGGGAAGGTCAAGCTGCCAGCGAGTAAACTCCCGGAACATGTTGACTTGCCTGATTGTCTGGTTAGCCCCGGTGTCGTGGAGTTCCGGTGGTCGATCGGTGGACAGGATTATCAGCGGAATCATATCCATCGAGGCTTCAACAACAGCGGGCAGGAGGTTGGCCACTGCCGTACCCGAAGTGCAGACCAGGACTGTCGGCTCACCGGTCGCACGAGCATGGCCAAGGGCGTAAAAGGCAGTCCCACGTTCGTCGAAGTGGATGATTTTATGGGTATCTGGATGCTTT
>JAOZPL010000242.1:0-920 GCA_029932795.1 Candidatus Zixiibacteriota bacterium
CTGTGCTACCACCTCGTGAAGAATGCCGGGAGAAGAAGTTCCTGATCCTCCGCCAGCTCATTTTGAGGGCAAAGAGCGCACCCAGCAGCCCCGCCAGAAGAATCTGCAGGAAATAACTACCGGTGGCGGGGTCAATGTAAGCGTAGGCATAATCAAAGCACAGGATGACACGAGAGATAATCAGAGTGACCGACAACAAAATGTTCCTAATAGAGATCAATTGAAGTCCTCCACCTTCTCCGTGTTACGGGTGTGCAACGCACTGATGAAAACAGTTCATTTCATGCCGGTGTTACAACAGCACAACACTATTATATATATCACCGATTCCACCCACAAGGTGTTTTATAGATTCTTGCGGTTGCGGGAGTTCGTTTTCGATTGCTTAACTCGTTAAATCGATTATATTTAACAGAAATAGGTTTATGGGCTGGCGGCCGGTTCAACGGCGCCACAAATATCCGGTTACTCTTCACCGGCAGGATGGAATGACTGTACGACAAAGAATCTACATATGCCTGGTTTTGTTCGGGTTGCTTGCGAGGGAGGTGACGCCGACCGATGCATTGCCGCCGACCGGGCCTGTCCCCGGGAAGTTCATCGTTAAGCTTTCCCCAACCGCACGCGCTGCCAGTCTCAGGCTGTCACTTTCTTCAGGGGACCAGTTGGAACCGGTGTCACAACTACAACCGAAAGCTGAGCTCACAGGTACTGAGAGCTGGAACCTCTGGTATGTGTACCGCAGCAACCGCGAAGGTGTAACCGCTGCTGAGGTAGTAAATATACTTGGACAGGATAATATCCAGTACATCGAACCTGACTACTACCTGGAGTTCTTCGATTTCCCGTCCGATTCCCTCTTCACCAACCAGTGGTACCTTCACAACACCGGACAGTATTATCTCGGTATCGACCGCCTG
>JAOZPL010000242.1:930-3905 GCA_029932795.1 Candidatus Zixiibacteriota bacterium
GAACAACGATTCGCTAACCCTCAAACAGGGAACGCCCGGAGCCGATATGGGGCTGACCGGCTTCTATGTCAATCCTCCTGCCGAAGCCACCCGGGTTGTGGTAGCCATTGTTGACTCCGGCACCGACCTGCTTCATCCTGAACTGGAGGGACGTTTCTGGAAGAATCCCGATGAGATTCCGGGCAACGGTGTCGACGACGACCACAACGGCTTTATTGACGACACGCTTGGGTACGACATTTCCGGCGACACCCTCGCTTTCCTGAACCCGGAGGGAGACAACGACATCACGGACGAAATCGGCCACGGAACACACATCGCCGGTATCATCGCCTCTCGGGTTGACGGGAACGGCGTGGTGGGAATTGCTCCTGCGGCTGAGATCATGGCGGTAAAAATCCGTCCGAACGGTACCAGCGCGGTGGGAGCGGCCGGTATTGTTTATGCTGTAAACGCCGGCGCCGACGTTATCAGCCTAAGCTGGGGTACGCCTTTTGAGTCACTCATATTGAAAGAAGCTCTGGAAATCGCACGCAAGAATGAGGTATTCGTCTGTATCGCCGCCGGTAACAGTGGTGATAGCTCCTGTTATTACCCGGCCTGTTTTGACTCCGCCTTCACGGTGGCGGCGGGGAACTCAGATGGCTTCGTGACCTCTTTCTCTACCTGGGGACCTCATATTGATCTGGTTGCCCCGGGTCTGGACATCCTTTCTCTGCACGCGGCAGGGACGGACATGTACGCCGCCAGCGGAGAGCCTATAGTCCATATAATAGGTACGGACGGATTGTATTATCTGGCTGACGGAACCTCGATGGCGGCTCCGATGGTGGCGGGAGCGGCGACACTGTTGCTTGCATCCAGGCCTGATCTGTCACTTGATGAGCTGGAAAACATCCTCCGGCTTGGCGCTGAGGACATTCTCGACCCGTGGAATCAGGGTGATAATCTCCCCGGCCCGGATACAGTCTGCGGATACGGCTACCTGGACGTTGAAGCCTCGCTCAGCCTCATGACCAACGGTGGCATACATTTCGTTGAGCCAATTCGGCGTAATCGTTACGTTGGCGAGACAGACATCCTCATTGCACCGGTCGGCAGCTATGCAGGCGGATGGATACTGGATTACTCGCTCAATCCGGACCGTAATGACTGGCAAAGGCTGGAATCCGGAGCTTCACTGCCGGTAGATTCAGTTGCCTACACCTTCGACGCCTCTGACCCAAGTGGCCGTATCTATCTTCGCCTGATCGACGATTTCGGGGCGGAGTGTTTCATCAACTTCATCTTCGTGAACGAGAACCGGCTGGAAATCACCTACCCCACCCATGGCGAAGAGTTCAACTACAACATCCCTGTCTATGGTTATGCATACGGCATGGACATCGACTCGGTAGCCGTCTGTTACCGGGCAACTGCCGGTCCCATCATTCAATTGCACGTCAGCACCGCCGAGTATTTTGACTCGCTCATTTACAGTTGGAATGCCTCCGGTCTTGATCCCGGTGATTACACGATTTACCTGCACGGTTATTTCGCCGGCGGCCTTCAGACCGACAGCGTTCCAATCCATATCAGCTCAGCCTTTGCTGAAGGGTGGCCACAGCAACTGACCGGGCGCGGCGGACTATCGGCTGTTTGCGCCGATCTCGACCAGGACGGCACCAAGGAGATAATTGTCGGGACAGTTTTCGGACTGAACGTCTTTCACGCCGATGGCCAGATGGCGGCGGGTTTCCCCGTATTGACCGATTACAACATGCGGTCCATCCCAGCCATATACGACATCGACCGTGACGGCTATAACGAGATCATCTGCACCAATGAACTGGGGTTGTTTGCCTTTAACCACGACGGCTCTCTCACCCGGGGCTGGCCGCGACTGTGGTCGAGCAAGAATCTGGGTTTTGGTTACCCTATTCCGGTTGTAACCCAGCTTGGGGTATACGAAGACTCGGCTATTATTTATGTAACCTCCGAAGGCACGATCCTGGCCTACCAGTTTAATGGTGATCCGTATTTCTTTTCACTCGGTGGCTGGTTCGCCTCGTTCAACCCACAACCCGGTGCTTCCTCCTTCTGGGGCGGTAACGCAGTCTCGTCCACGGATCTGACTGGCGATGGCCAGAATGAAGTGGTCGTGACTTTCTCTTCAACCGTTCCGATTAATGGGGTCGCCGTTTTTGAAGGCCGCACAGGGCAGCCGGCATTTAACCGTCCCGATCCGTACGTCATCACCAGTTATGGGGTCTATGGCACCATACTGGCGGACCTGAACAACGACAAGCTGCCTGAAATTATCACAGTCGGTGTTGATTCCACCAGTACAAGGTGGCTCTGGGTTAAGACCAAAGGAACCGATGACCTTCCCGGCTGGCCGAAGGAGCTTCCAGCCGCCGAGGGATGGCGCGGATCGTATCCGATAGTGGCTGATCTTGATCTGGACGGAACCCCGGAAATCCTCTGCACCTTCTTCGAATTTGACATTTCATCGCTTTATATATTCCGCGCCGATGGCTCTCCCTATGTCACAGTTGAAGGCAGACCCATCGGTGAGGCATACACGCGACCGGTGACTTTCGGTACACCGATCGTTGCCAACCTGACCGGTAATGAATACCCTGAGATTGTAATACGCTCCGGTTACATTCTACCGGGAACCGGCTATGAGAAAGTACACATTCTTGATTACACCGGAACGCCTCTGCCCGGCTGGCCGGTGAACACACCGGCTCGCCCACAGACGGTCTTCTCAACCATTCTCGCTCCGTTGGTCGACGACGTTGACAGCGACGGCCTTGTGGAACTGGTGCTGGTCAGCGAGGCTAACGAAATCTATGTCTGGGATTTCGACGCCTCGTATGACGATGGCTGTAACATCGGTCGCCTTTTCATGGACAATTCGCACACCAGTATCTCCAGCGATTATAGTCCCGTGACCGATGTGCCGGACCGAGACCCGATAATACCGCTCA
>JAOZPL010000243.1 GCA_029932795.1 Candidatus Zixiibacteriota bacterium
GCGGTCGATGGTGCTCTGAATGCCCTGGAGAAGGTTGACTACCCCAACCAGGTTACTGCAACCAAGGCCCGCCCGCCTATTGTACCGGAACATGCCCCCGAGTTTGTTAAAACCGTAACAGCCGAAATCATCGCCGGTAAAGGTGATACTCTACCGGTCTCCGTCTTCCCGGATGACGGAACCTATATGACCGGGACAACTCAATACGAGAAACGCAACGTCGCTGTAGATATCCCGGTCTGGGAACCGGAGTTGTGTATCCAGTGTAACATCTGCTCCATTGTCTGTCCGCACGCCGCCATCCGACCGAAGCTCTTTGACCCCAAGTTCCTTGAGCAGGCTCCGCCGGAATTCAAGTACATTAAGGCGAAAGGCAAACAACTGGAGGGCATGCTATATTCACTGCAGGTTGCACCCGAGGACTGCACCGGTTGTGAGTCGTGTGTTCACGCCTGTCCGGCTGTGAAAAAGGTTGATGGCGAGAAGACCGACTTCAAAGCGATCAATATGGCACAGCAGTTGCCTATTCGCGAGAGAGAAGCCAAAAACTGGGATTTCTTCATCAACACCCTGCCGGACACTGATCCGTCGCTGTATAATATCGAAACCGTCAAGGGCTCGCAGTTCGCAAAACCACTCTTTGAGTTCTCCGGCGCCTGCGCTGGTTGTGGCGAGACGCCGTATGTCAAGCTAATGACCCAGTTGTTCGGTGATCGAGCCGTGTGCGGCAACGCCACCGGCTGCAGTTCAATCTACGGCGGGAACCTTCCGACGACACCATACTGTCAACGGGCTGACGGGCGCGGACCAGCCTGGTCCAATTCCCTGTTTGAAGATTGCGCCGAGTTCGGCTTTGGCATGAGACTGACTGCCGACAAGCTCAAGGAGTATGCTCTGGAATTGGTGCACGAACTGGTTCCGGACATGTACGAGGAACTGGCCGGAGCTGATCAGAGCAAACAGGAAGGAATCGAGAAACAACGGGAACGGGTGCAGCTACTGAAGAAGAAATTGGGAAGCATAAACGACAGCAAACGAGTCCTGGCGCTCCGGGACATTGCCGATTTCCTGGTCAACAAGTCAGTCTGGGCAATTGGTGGTGACGGCTGGGCATACGATATCGGCTTTGGCGGTCTGGATCACGTGCTTGCCTCAGGCATGAACGTCAATGTCCTCGTTCTGGATACTGAGGTCTACTCCAATACCGGCGGCCAGATGTCCAAGGCCACTCCTCGAGGTGCGACAGCCCAGTTCGCCGCCGCAGGAAAACCGAGACCCAAGAAGGACCTCGGCATGATGATTATGGCCTATGGCAACGTCTATGTGGCCCAGGTGGCGATAGGGGCCAGCCACAACCAGACAGTGAAAGCGATGGTTGAGGCCGAGCGATACAACGGGCCCTCACTTCTTATCTGCTACTCCCACTGCATCGCCCACGGCATCGACATGGCTCGTGGCCTTCATAACGAAGAAATGGCCGTAAAGTGCGGTCACTGGCTACTCTACCGTTATAATCCCGACCTTGTCAAACATGGCAAAAACCCTCTGCAGTTGGATAGCAAAGAACCGAGCGTTAAGTTTCAGGAATACGCTTACGCTGAAAACCGGTTCCGGACGCTGCTCAGCAGTCATCCCGAAAGAGCCAAAGAGCTTATCGAACTGGGCCAGGGGGATTGCGATCGCCGCTGGAGGCTATACAAGCATCTTGCCAGTATGGACTACAGTGCTTTTAGCGACGAGTCTTGAGACTGATCGACCAGCATTCATAGGGCGGATCTGACGATCCGCCCTTTTCTTACTTGGTAAACCTGAGACAACACTACATCAAGAAACTCACCCCGGATTCCGATATTAAATAGAAACAAAGAAACAAACGGATCAGGAGGAGAGATGCGTTTCAGGATGCTGCTCGTAGCTTTGGTTGTACTTATCGCTGCCGGTGACTCGGCCCTGTTTGCCCAGGAAACCGAACAGGATATTATCAACCGTTATCTCAAGAAAAGCGAGAAAAAGCAAACTCAGAAGCTTGGCTGGGCTTCGATCAATTTCAGCGTCAACCGGATTAACCGTAACAATGAATACAACACGTTCACTACATTCGAATCCGAGTACCTCGATGGGGCTTCATTCTCCTGGCTGGGGCAAGCACCTGCTTTTGGTACCGAGTTCGGTGTTATTTTCAAGGAGCGGATTGCATGGAAATTCGGCGGTGAATACTGGCTGAACCTTGGAGAAGAAATAAGCGGCACTTACACCTACAGCCCGCCCGGAGGAACGCCGGTATCCGTAACCAACCCGAAATCCAGTATTAGGGTATATGGAGTCTACACAGGTGTCGACTATTACGTTCATAATCATCCTGACAAATCGGGACATCTGACCAGTCTGGCTGTAAGAGTAGGGGGCACGGTCGGTTACTATGAGACGAGATGGGACCTCTGGCCGGAGTATGAGAATCTGAATCTGTCCACTTCTCTTCCGGCGGGTACCAACGCAACTTTCTCAGGAACATCTCCCGGCTTTACTCTTGATCTGGGCGTTGATTATCAGGTTGACCTATGGAACCTAGTTCTGGCAGGAAATATAGGCTATTTGCACCTGAACTTTTCCAACGTTGCCTGGTATAATGAGGCAGACCAAGAAGTTGTTGTCAGTTATAACCATACTAACTCAGGCCGGGTCGATCTAAGTTTCTCCGGCATTCGGGGCAAGATGGAACTGAAGCGCTTTTTCAGTTGGTGATAGTCACCTCCTGAACCTGTGTCGTTTAGGTTGACAGGGATATTTGTGCACCTATTTTGCCCGTAGCAGAAACAAACAAATACGGAGCTTATCGTACTGTGAACCGATTCCTTTTCCTTCATGCAGCCTGTATCTTTGTACTGGCCGTTATGCTCTGCCTGAGCAGCCAGGTTATGGCCTCTGAAAAACTGTCAGCCGAAAAAGCCGGGACCATAAACGAGCCAACCGGCAGGATCGCTTTCGTCAGAGACGGCAGCGTCTGGGTCATGAATCACCGCGGACAGGACCAGATGTTGGTCTGCGACGCTACGAACGCCGATGGTCGCTTGAGTTGGGCACCGGACGGCAAACGGATTGTGTTCACTCGCTCGGGCACCCTTGAGCTTCGAGCCCCGGATATGCTGGGCGGCAAGCACAAAGTCTATGATCTGTTTATCGCCTTCATCGACTCAGCCAAAACCGGCAACACCTTCTGGTGGTACCGCCTTACCAAAGATCTCGGCAGCCGCAATCCGGAATGGACGGCGGGCGGTGAAATACTTTTCACCAGGGATATGAATGCGAACATGGCTGACGCCACCCTGCCCAATTATCAGGTCTGCCTGATGGACCCCGATGACGGCAACACGGTGATACTTCGGAAAGACTGGGCAAACATGCCGGAGTTCTTCATGATGCCGTCGATGAATAGTATAGGGGACATTGCCTTTGCTCACTTTTATGATAACAAGCCGCAGGGGATTGCCATATTACCTCGGGCAAAATTTATGACTTCACTCGATTCGGTCAAAGTACAATCACAGAAGCTCCCCAACGCGGTGAGCCCGGCCTGGTCACCGGACAACCAGTGGATCGCATATGTCAGCAACAGCCTTACCGAACCAGGGATATACATTACTACGCCAAACCTGGAAGAGAACTACCTGGTTTTCGAACCACCACCAGCCACCTACCTGTACACTATTGCGCCGTCGTTTTCGCCTGACTCCAAGTGGCTGACGTTCGCCACCACGGATGGTTCAATATGGATCTGCGACATTACAGGCCAGAACTCCCGTCGACTTAGCGGACCGGGGCTGGATGCTTCCCCGGCCTGGTCGAAGCCTCCCATAGAGAAGTAGGACGCTGCATGCGTGTGTCAGGATGAGAAAGCCGGATGG
>JAOZPL010000014.1 GCA_029932795.1 Candidatus Zixiibacteriota bacterium
ACTTTTTCCGGCCAATTGAAGTATAAGAACGAATGTGCTCGGGCCAGCCATGCATAGGCGAGGGCAAACGAAGAATCCAGCTCAATTGCCCGTTCCCACATTCTAATAGCTAGCTCGTCTCGATTACGTCGTCCGCCTCGCTCAAAGTACTCCCTTCCGCGCAGGAAATAATCGTATGCCTTGACATTCGTAGTTGGCCCTGTTTCCATTTGCGCTTGCTTCGGTTCTGCCAGGGCAAGATTGAGTGCTTCGGCGACATGACCAGCGATCTCCGCTTGAACGGCGAATATTTGAATCAGATCCCGCTCATAGTTGTCAGCCCACAGGTGGCAATCATCGGAGACTCTTATGAATTGCGGTGTGATGCGCACCCGGTTAGTATCACCTGTCTTGTCCCAGCGGATAGTGCCCTCAAGTATGTATTGAACTCCCAGCTCTTTACCGATCTCACGTAAACCTAACCGTGCCCCCTTGTACTGCATGGCGCTGGTTCTAGATATGACACCAATATCAGGCAGCTGAGCCAATCTCGAAGTGATCTCATCTGTAATGCCGTCGGCGAAGTATTCATCCTCCGGAGCACCGAGATTCTCAAACGGCAGCACCGCCAGCATCTTCCGCTCGCCAGCCGGTTCTTCCCCACCGGGAATGATGAACCTGGAGACAGCCGCACTGGCAACCACCAATATCAGCAATTCAAAAGCGCCCACCATGTACTTGTTTGAACGTTTCTCCGTTGCCGCCAGCACTGTTGACGTATCACTGGTTGCCGTTAGCTGCTTTAGATCACTGATGACACCTGCGGCACTCTGGTAGCGCAGAGCGGGATCCTTCTCAAGCAGCTTGGAAACGATGCGCTGCAACTCATCCGGTACGTCCGCTTTGTACCGAGCCAGAGGCTCCGGCGTGCTACTGATGATAGCCTCTATGGTGGCAGCCTCGTTCTCACCGTAAAAAGCTCTCCGGCCAGTGATCAATTCGTAAAAAACGGCTCCTAGGGAAAACAGGTCGGAGCGAGGGTCCACTTCACCCCCTCGAATCTGCTCAGGTGACATATACCCGATCGTGCCCAGAGTGGAGCCTGTTCTGGTAAGCTTGTCCGCTCCGGCCAGCGTGGCCAATCCAAAGTCAGCCAGCTTGGGTCGTCCCGTATCGCTGAGGAGAATGTTTGATGGTTTTATATCCCGATGGACTACTCCAGCAGCATGGGCCGCCTCCAATCCCTCACAGATCTGAACGGCCAAATCGATGACCTCCTCCAGGGACGATTCTTTGCCCTCAATGAGATCTTTCAGGGATCGACCCTTGACATATTGCATCGCGAAGAAAGGCCGATTCAGGTATTCACCCACCTCGTGCACCGCGACAACATTGGGATGATCAAGCCCTGCCGCTGCCTGTGCTTCGCGCGTGAATCTCGTCTTGAAAGCTTCATCCGAAGCATATAGAGAGGGAAGGAACTTCAATGCCACCTTGCGGTTCAGCGTGGTATCCTCAGCAAGATACACCTCCCCCATCCCACCAGCGCCAATCTTCTCGATGATCCGGTAGTGGCCAACCATCGTGCCTTTGGTCAGCGGAACGTATGTCCGGGTCTTGTCGTTTTCGTGATTGTTCTGCTGCACCAGTGATGCTCCTGTTAGTCAGTTATCCCCAAACTGATAACGACCTATTTAAGTTCGCACTTTCTTATGCTCAAGGCAACAAAAAATGACCGTTTGTCTCTGCGGCAACCAACCGAGAGAAAGCGATCAGCTATTCGTTAATTGCATGTACGCCTGTTGGACGTAATAGTACTGTACTACTTGACAAGGTACATACGGCATACGTTTTTTTGATTCAATGATACAATCCACTCAACTGACATTCCGGTTATTCAGAGAATATGGAGAACGTGATGAGACATACCTATAGGAACAATCGATCATCCAGAGTCACAATGGCAACTGTTTTGTTTACGGCCATTATCGCTGTCGTGGCATACTGGCAAACCTGCTTCAGGACTATCACCTGGTGGGAGAACAGTGAATATGCAACGGCCGCCATCACGCTCGGTATAACACATCCCCCCGGTTCCCTGCTTCTGACTCTGCTGGGATGGATAATCACACGACTGCCTCTGGGAATTTCAGAGATATTCTCTCTTAATCTCTTTGCCGGTGTAATAGCGGCTATCACGTCGGGGCTTGTCTGTCTTCTCGCCGTCAATCTTATCCGTAGTATCGAAATATCGAAGGAACTGACCTGGCGCAAACATTCTTTACTGGTAGCGGTAGCAGGAGCAGCGCTGGGAAGTCTGACCTTTGCTTTTGGTGAGACGCTGTGGCTGTATGCTGTCAAGTTCACGCCGTACGTGCTCACCACTCTCTTTACGGCGCTCATCCTCTGGGCCATGTGGAGCTGGTGGCAGCGAGCCGAACGACAGGATGCCTTTCGATGGCTTCTCCTGACAGCGTTTCTTTTCGGCCTTGATTTCAGCGTGCATCGCACCAACATGCTTCTGCTGCCGGGTTTGTTCTTCTGGATTCTCCTGAGGCGCCCGCGGACTTTTATTCAGATCAAATCCTGGTTGTCCGGCGTAGTCGGCTGTGCCACCGGATTGGCGGTACACCTGTTGCTTATTCCCATGGCGGCGCGAGACCCATACCTGAACGCCAACAACCCCAGTAACTGGTCGCGCTTCTGGGAATACATCTCGCTAAAGCAGCTCGGCGGCGGTTTTCTGATAAATCTCTTCCCCCGCAAAGCGGACTTCTGGAACGAACAGGTGATGGATTATGTGGATGCCTTCACAGCCAACTTCTTCGCCATCGACGGCCGCCTGGGTTACCTGGGTATTCTGCCGGCGATACTTGGATTGACTGGATTTATTCTCTTGTGGTATCGCAACCGGCGGCTGGCGGGCGGGTTTACCCTGCTCTTTCTCCTGACCAGTGCTCTGACGATTTTCTATTTCAATATCCCGGCTGACTTTTTCCGGTCGTTGCACCGGCACTACCTGCCGTGTTTTGTCATTTTTTCAGTCTGGATTGCCTGTGGTGCCGGTTCGCTCATACTGTATGCATGGAATGAAAGAGGGGCACCACGCCTGGTACTGGCTGGTATGGTCGCGCTTCTTGTAATTGCAACTCCCATCAGGCAGTTGATCTATAACTATGATAAATGTGACGCCTCTGACAAGTACTTCACTTACGATTTCGCAACGGGCGTGATAAATAGCCTTCCTGCCGATGCTATCCTCTTTGTGGGCGGCGACAACGACACCTTCCCTCTGTGGTACCTGCAAGCAGTGGAAGGGATACGACCGGATGTAACGATTCTGAATCTCAGCCTCCTGAACACGACATGGTATATCCAGCAGCAGATTTCACGAGATCCGAACCTCCCTCTCCCTCTCACACAGAAAGAAATCGCACTACTTCATCCCCAAACCTGGCAGGACACCACGATTGCAGTGGCTGTGAAAGGTGACCCCGAAGACCACCGGCTTACGGAAGACACAGAACTGCCTGATTCCATTTACTTGCAGGTCTCTCCCACCATTGGAAAGGGACTGCTGCTGATGCAGGATCAGATAGTCCTGCGAATGCTCACGGAAAATCAGTGGCGGCGTCCGATCTGCATTCTCACAACTGTATCGCGACGGCAACTTTCATGGCTGCAACCATATCTTCGTCTCGAAGGATTCACTCGTCGGCTGGTACCACTTGCTTCTCCCCCACCGGATAAGGAGCTCATTCGTAGGAACCTCCTGGAGAGATATGTTTACCGTGGCTATGCCGACCCGGCAATCACCCTTGACATGCCAACGAAATACATGGGCTATAATCTATATATGGGATTGCTGACACTCGCATTTGCCGAGCTGGAGAGCGGTGACACGGCAGCAGCCGCAGACGTGAGAGATCAGATGCTTGAGCTACTCCCTCCCGAACGTCTCGACCCACCACCGCAGATGCAACAGGGGATCAAGAGGCTCAACGCGGTGCTGAGTGGCAGCATGAGCAGTAGGTCAGGTTCCGATTGAAGCGCAGCCCAACGAGTAACCCGACAATATCCACTGCAGGATGAAACAAACTCGGATGAAAGATGATCTTTCGACTTGCTAAGGATAACTCAGGGAACCTACTTCAAATCGCGAATTCATTTCAGTTTTCCCCTCCCCCGATTGGATGGCCGCGAGACGATCATCAGCAGGCAGCCTATAGTCAAAAAGATGCCGCCGGTGATTTCACGAAAGGTCGGCAGTTGGCCAAGGGCCAGAGCAGCAATCAGGATTACATAAACCGGCTGGCTCTGGCTGATTACGGCAACTTTGGATAGTTCCATTCTCTTCAACGCTGAAAGGTACAACAACCGCGCCAGAATCGGGCCTGTAAATCCAACAGCTAAGACCCCCAGCCAGACCTTGTCCAGTCCGTCGAATCCCTGCCCGGAGATGGAAAAGACAATCCAGAACATGACGGCCATGAACATGTTGCGAATATACGCAAGGATAACCGGCTGGACGTACCTGATCGCAATCTTGGAAACAAACTCGGTAATACCAAAAAAGAGTGATCCCAACAGCACCAGATAAAAACCCGTGGAGTACTCCATCCGCAGTGTCAGCCGCATTATTACAATACCAGCAATAGAAAGTACCAGACCGAGGGTTTCCATGCGGTTGAAGCGCTCTTTCAAGAAAATCATACCCAGCAGGATTGTCACCATCACTTCGGAGCGATTCAGAAAGGTGGCCAGGGAGGGGTCCATCCGCTGCACCCCCGCCCAGAAGGCCCACAGTGCAACCCAGGAACTCACCGCAAAAAGAGACAGCCAGAACCAGCCCTTCCGCGTCAGGGTAAAGATGTTTTTAATCCCTCTGAACGGCAGCAGTCCGACACTCAGCAAAACGGTGGCGATGGAGAAAATGAGAAAGTTCAATAACAGCGGGGATATGAACTCAAGGTTCCATTTCCCGATAACTATCGTCAGCCCCGAGACCACTGAGGAGGTGATGGCCAGCGTATAACCGGTTCCCGGGGAGTTACCACTACCGGTGGAAGTCTGGTGCGTTTGATTGTTCACTGGCTCTCCGGAAAAAGTTGGAGGAACATTAGACGGTAAACTCGTTGATACGCATAAATATAGCTCACGGATTTAAAGTATATTGTCACAAGGCCAAACGGTAGTCTGCGTTTACGCTGCGTTGGTGCTTGGAGCCACTGCCCAACATGTTCATAACAATTATAAAATGAGCCGTCAGGCACGTGTATCTGACGGCACATAGAACTGTTTGAAGTCAGTGATGAGCAATCACGACTACTCTGTTTCTCTGCCTGACAGGCGGCCAACCAGCAGATTATACAGCCAAGCGAATATCGCTCCTCCTATCAAGCCATCGACAAATCCCCAGACCAGTCCGATAACGCTCCCCAGAGCACTTATCTCATAGCCACGATAGACCCTTCCAATAACCGTAGCCTCTCCGGTGGCACCGTCAAAAAGAATGACCCACCAGGTGAGCACGAAAAGAGCAACTCCCCAGAGAAGCCCGGACGCGAGCGCAAGAGCTTTGACATTCAGTTTCATCTTGAACCTCCTTGTGTTCTTTTAAGGAACTGCATAACTGAGATGGTGTCACGATTGCCGGGACGAGAATCTCACCACCTTCGGTTCTACCAGAGCCTCGAAGTCCTTGTAAGCCAGCCGCATCAGTTCTGTGTGCGAACCGGCATTGAACGCTATCTCTTCGTCTTCCGCCAGGCTTTCAGCCACAAAAACATCCATTCCGTAGAGATTCCCGAACGGTGGCATAGCTCCCACTTCACACTCCGGAAACATGTCCTTGAATTCTTCCTCAGCGGCAAGTTCCACTTTCCCGGCTCCGGTCACTTCCTTTAGCAGATCGAAATCCACTCGGTAGGAAGCCGGCAGGACAGCCATAGCCATTCTACCATCCACTTTGATCATTACGGTCTTGGCCAACTCCTTTCCCGGAACCCTTGCCGAGGCGGCAACTCCCTGGGCAGTGTAGGCCGCCGAGTGACTGACTGTTACGTACTTGACCTTCCGACTGTCCAGAAACTCCTTCAGTTTTTCCACCGGCATGACAACTTCATCCCTGATAAAGATGGTTCAACAACCTGCAAATTGTCCAGAGCTAACATTGCTGCCATCAATGCCGTCTCCATCCGGTACGTTCCATCTTGTCACAGCGGATGACTCCCACGTATATTGCGGGCACATAATGCGAACCTCCCCGACTTTTATGAGAGCGACGAGATATTGGCGCTCACAGCCATCTGTCACCGTAACTGACAATAATCAGGCTCATTCCCGGTGTCAAGCCTGTTTCATCATCTCGAATGCTGAACCCAAGCTGGTGTCATTCTGGATACCGGTGGATTGCAACTGGTCACCATCCGAGTACTCGTACCCGACGCCACCCGGCTCTGTTTGATGGTGATGGCGCATTCCGATAATACAGTTTTTGATGGACAAATCAGCATTACTGGGTTATATTCAATTGCAGTTCTGGCAAACGGAAATGAGGTGCAACGCCTCCAGCCCGGTTACTTGCCTGGTGCCAGGTGGCGTTACTATTGTATGTTTCACCCTAACCCGATAACCGTCACCAATCTGCGCTAAGAGGAGTTATATGTTACACCCGTCAGAAACCACAAGTATAAAGCGACTGCTACAGTTCAGTCTTCTGATATCCCTGGCCGTTGTTCTTACAGCAACCGCTTCCGTTTTCGGCCGATTGACCAGTCAGGATATTGCGGCCTTGCAGGAACAAGGTCAAGCCGAGGGATGGACCTTCACTGTAAATCAGAACCCTGCCACCGAGTACTCGCTGGAGGAATTGTGCGGATTAAAGGTTCCGGACAACTGGCAGGAAAAAGGTCGCTTTGACCTCTGCGCACCGTCGCAGATGTTGCCGGACTCCTTTGACTGGCGGGATCAAGACGGCTGTACCCCTGTTAAGAATCAGGCAGGATGCGGAAGCTGCTGGGCTTTTGGGACGGTTGGGCCTCTCGAATGCGCGATAAAAATCAAGGATAACATAACCGTCGATCTCTCCGAGCAATGGCTGGTTAGCTGTAACCAGGATGGTTGGGGATGCAGCGGCGGGTGGTTTGCCCATGGCTATCATCAGTATCGACCTGATCCCTGCGGTGGAACGGGAGCGGTTTTGGAAGCTGACTTCCCGTACGTGGCTTATGATGCATCGTGCAACTGCCCCTATGCACATCACTATCTCATAGAGTCCTGGGCATACGTTGGCAATGGCAGCAGTATCCCCAGTGTCGACGCCATGAAGCAGGCAATAATGGATTATGGCCCTATCTCGGTTGCTATTTACGCCAATACAGCCATGCAGGTTTACGGCGGCGGTATATTTAACGGGTGCGCCAGTGGTACCGTCAACCACGCCGTTGTGCTGGTCGGCTGGGACGACAATCAGGGAGCAAGCGGCGTCTGGTTTGCGCGTAACTCCTGGGGTACCGGTTGGGGTGAAGCTGGCGGCTATATGCGCATCGAATACGGCTGTTCCAGCATCGGCTACGGCGCGTGCTACATCAACTATCCCGGAGCATACAAAATCGCCTTTGAGTACCCCAACGGGATTCCCTTTACCGTCATTTCTGACCAGACAAATTCATTCGATGTTGTTGTGACACCGGTTGCCGGAACACCCGTATCAGGCAGCGGGCAACTCCACTATGCCATTAATGGCGGGGCCGTCCAGATTACATCGATGACGGAAGGCGCCCCCAATCACTATGAAGCCACGTTACCACCAGTTTCCTGCGGTGATCGGCTGGAATTCTATGTCAGTGCGGAAGCAGTTTCCGGCGGGAGATATTACGACCCCCATCCCGATACCCCAAACGTGGCCATTCCAGTTACCGCAACAGCAGTAATTTTTCAAGACAACTTTGAGACTGACAAAGGCTGGACGGTCTCGGGCGACGCTACAGATGGCCAGTGGGATCGAGGACTTCCTGTTGGCGGCGGCGACCGCGGTGATCCGGCAACTGATTTCGATGGTTCCGGTAGCTGTTTCCTGACTGACAACGTCGATGGTGACTCCGACGTTGATGGCGGCACCACGACGCTGGTATCTCCCCCCTTCAACGCTTCGACCGGTGACGCGATAATTAATTATGCAAGATGGTATTCAAACGACTATGGCTCCGCACCGAACAGTGACGAGATGCACGTTTATGTATCGGACGATGACGGTGCCACGTGGACCCTGGTTGAAACGGTCGGACCGGAGGATCAGGCCTCAGGCGGCTGGTTGGAACATGACTTCGTGGTCAGTGACTTCGTCACACCAACCAACCAGGTAAGGATCCGTTTCGACGCTTCGGACCTCGGCACCGGCTCAGTTGTGGAAGCAGCCATCGATGCCGTGAAGGTAACCCTCCTTGAGTGTGGCTCCGGCCCCACCGACAGCGACTCCGACGGTATTCCAAATGAAACTGATAACTGCCCATACACCGCTAATTCCGGACAGGAGGATGGAGATGAGGACGGTGTCGGCGACGCCTGTGATAACTGCCCTGACGATCAAAATGCCGACCAGGCTGATACTGACAACGACCTGATAGGTAATACCTGTGACAATTGCCCCGACAATTCCAACTATGATCAGACTGATGTCGATGACGACGGCATTGGTGACATCTGCGACAACTGCCCGAACGATCCTTACAATGACATAGACAATGACAGTGTGTGTGGCGATATCGACAACTGCCCGACGACAGCGAACCCGGGGCAGGCTGACGCTGATGGGGATGGCTTCGGTGATCTCTGTGATCAGTGCACCGATACGGACGCCGACGGCTATGGAGACCCCGGCTATCCGGTTAATACCTGTGACGACGATAACTGTCCGAACGACCATAATCCCGATCAGGCCGACGCTGACAGTAATGGTATTGGTGATGCATGCTGCTGCCTGGGTACAACAGGTAATGTCAGTTGTGACTCCGATGACGTGGTTGATATCGAGGACCTGACCTGCTTGATCGATTATCTGTTTGTCTCATTTACACCATTGTGCTGCCCAAATGAAGCCAATATTGATGGCGATGTGGAGGGCGTGGTCGACGTGAGTGACCTGACGGACTTGATTGACTATTTGTTCGTCAGCTTCACACCAACGGCGACGTGCCCCTGAGCCGAGCAACGATGATTTGAGACAGATCGAAGCAGGCCGGAGATGATCAGCCATATTATGGCAATATAAAGACAACCACTCCTGTTACCACAGGAGAGACTTCACTTTTGCTAGGCCTCATACAGTGTGATCCGGTGATTCGATCCGTCAACCGCTATTCCCTGTCACCACATAACGTAGATATGGTGGACTACTATAAGCGGGGCTTGTGCACTGGCAATCCTGCCTGACAATACCGTACCCGGTATTTCGAAACTTGCTTGTGATCCGCGAGCCAATGAACCATCTTATCATGTCGGCAATCGGAGAGTAGACAGTTACTATGCTACCTGAAAAGATCAAAGCACGCATCTCCCGGAGACTCAAGGATTCTGAGGTCAGCCGGATTGTCACCGAGGAGGTGAAACAGTTCATGGCGGAACGTCCGCCGAGCATCGGGGCTCAGGAATACTATACGACAGTCGCCCTGTTCATCCTCAGAGAACTGTTTAGCCAGACACTTGTCAAGAGCGGTGATGTCGCCGCAGCCGAAACAGCTCACGCAGATGAACTGGATTTTGACACCATTCTCAACGGATTGCTGATCTGGATGCAGAAGGACCTGCTCGGCAGCAACATACAGATGCTCAAAGCACTGGGTAGCGCCATCGCCGAACGTGACACCGGGTCCCGTGCTCACCCCCTCAAAGTCACGCTTTATGCGGTTCAGCTCGCTGAACAAGCTGATCTCAACAAAGATCAAATACGGACCATCATAAAGGGTTCATTTATCCACGATATCGGTAAGATTGGCATTCCGGACAGTACCCTGCTCAAGGCCGGCAAGCTGTCCGATGATGAGCGCAAGATCATGAACAGCCATCCGACACTGGGCGCACACATCATCGAGGGCGTGATGTGGCTGGAGGACGCACGTGATATCGTCCTGCATCACCATGAACGCTTTGACGGCAGTGGATACCCATCAGGTTTACAGGGTTATGGCATCCCAATAAGTGCGCGTGTTTTTACGATTGTTGATGTCTTCGATGCCCTGACTTCAGACCGACCGTATAAGAAAGCTCTTTCCTACGATGATACCATAGCCTACATGCACAACCAGAGCGGCCGCCATTTTGACCCCACGCTGCTGATGAAGTTCTTTGAAATCGCTATTTCTCTTTACAATGAAATCCGTCAAAGTACTATCGACGAGTTAGAGGAGCTTCTGGTCGAAGTCATTAGCGGGTATTCCGGTCTGGATCCGCATGGCATCTATCTGCGGTCGCTTTACACCCTCTAGAGCTAGGCTAATGGCCGTATATGACCGTGTAGCCCCCTCACTTGTGAATGGTTTTCAGGAATCTCTCGACCTCGGGTACTCCCCCTTGAAGTATGAGATAACCGTTGGGGGTTTCTCTCTCCGTTATCTCACTGCAGATCGGGGTCAGCATGATCTCTTTAACCTTTTCAAGATCTTCGGTCTGCCCCAGTGCCCAACCAAGTTTGATATAGGCAACCTCGGGCAGCATGTTTTCAGCGGGTATGACACCCTTGCTCATCAGATCGCGACCGGTATCATAGACAAACATGTGCACATACCCCCAAAGCGTCTGCACGGTCATGTAGATCGCCACCCCCGCCCTTGTTGCCCGTTCGATCGCCGGGTACAGCGGCTTGTTGACATGTCCCAGACCCGTGCCGGCGATGACGATACCCCGATAACCATTTTCCACCAACGAGTCAATCATATCCGGCTGCATGTTCGGATAGTAATAGACGAGGGCGACTTTCTCCTCGAAATACGGCTGAATAGAAACGTTGCGGTCTTTCCGGCGCCGGTTGTAATTATTCTTGAGTGGTGTGATTGTATTCCGGTCAACCATAGCCAGTGGAATGTCGCCCACGGTACGGAATGTGGATCGATACGACGAATGCATTTTGCGTACACGTGTCCCGAGATGCAAGAGACCATACTCATCGGAAGTTGGCCCGAACATGCAGACCATTACTTCGGCTATATCCGACTCGGCCGCCGCCTTGGTGGCATGAATCAGATTAAGAGCAGCGTCGGAAGACGGCCTGTCCGAAGAACGTTGAGAACCGACCATGATGACTGGCACCGGCGAGTTCTGTACCATGAAGGCGAGAGCTGATGCGGTGTGGTGCATGGTGTCGGTCCCGTGTCCAATAACAACGCCGTCTATTCCCTTTTCGATCTCTTTGCCAATCGCCACCGCCAGTGACTTGTACTGATCCGGCCCCATGTTTTCGCTAAAGACGGCAAAAAGCTTCTCGGTGGTCAGATTGCAGATGTCGGCCAACTCAGGTACCGCGCCGTACAGTTCCCCTGGTGAAAATGCGGGGATGACCGCTCCGGTACGGTAGTCCAGCCGCGAGGCAATGGTCCCGCCGGTGCCAAACAACTTGATGTACGGTTTGTCTTTCGAAACCGGAAACTCTTTTTCCGGAATCTTGTAGTGCGCTTCCTTGTAACCGCATTCCTCCATACTCAGAATCGTGCTCACTGCGATTCCGATATTGTACCCGTTGGCCAGCTTGAGAACCAGATGCTGGTCGTCATCAGTCTCTGATCGCGGCAACAGAATACCGGCAAACTCTCCGCGCATAGTCGCGATGTGCGTCTCACTCCAGACCCTGACGTTGAACTTCTTCAGTGCCTCAAGCGCTGCCCCCTTGTATCCTTTAAAAATCTCAACCAAGCTGGAGTTCCTTTTCGACCAAAGCTCGCAATCGGCTCAGGGCAATGTTGCCCACCGCCCGGTGACGCAGATTGCCCATTATCCAGTTCACCACCCCGCTTGGATCATCTGTAGTCCGGGTTTGTTCAAATTTCTGGTTCAAAGTCGGAACATACGAGAGGATTTCCGGTACACCATTCCTCTCAAAGCCGACTGTAGCCAGAACAGAATCCAGAGCCATGTTCGGGTGTGAATAAACCACCGGCATCATTTCATAAAGAATCTCACGCATCAGATTGTTCTCGTGCACGTAACAGAACAGGTCATATACTCTCTCATAACTGAAATCAGATGAAGGTGACAGACGCCCTTCTATGTTCTTCAACCTGTGTCCAAGGAACCCGGTGACAAAAGATGGCTCCTGGTTGAAATCAGAAATTATTCGCTGAATCAGACTGATCAGATTGTTTCTTAGAATGTACTCATACGTATCTTGTGGTGACTTCCATTCCCGCAGCAGACGAAGGGACTCGCTGACCTCCTGCGGCAGGTTCTCTCGAATCCGTTCTATCAGTGATTCCTCGATTGCGATCGGTGCTGAATCGGTGTCCGGGTACATCCGATCCGGGCCCGGTAAAACGCGCTCAAAGACGGTAGTACCGTCCTCAAACGCCTGGCGGGTCTCGTTCGGAACACCCTCAAAGGCAAGCAGACAGCGTTCTTCAATCACTTCCAGTCCTGTCGTGACATCCTCAGGTGGTCCCCAGAGAACAACCTGCGCATCGGCAGGCTCAGCCACAAGCAGTTTTCGAAGGCCACACCATTTCGATTCGTTTAGTATCGCCGGGTGCTGTTCGGAATGAAGCATATTCGGATGGTCCAGACAGGCTATGACTTTCAAGCGACCGCTCAATTCGTCAGCGAACACCCTGCCGGGCTGCGTAAAGAATGAAAGCAAACCGGCAAAACGTGGCAAATTTACAACTGTCAGCCGCTGTTTATTTGCTCTTGCCTTTTCAATCGGCGGATAAGCTGCATGTAACTGATCAAAGTCAATATCCCGATACGTTGTCCGCCAAGTACTCCCGTCAGCTACGCGCTTTCTAAGTATCGAACGAATCTCAAGAAGCGCTTTCTGACGAAAAGCTTCGTTATGTGTCAAAGCCGGGATCCAACGTATATGCGACACGCCTTTTATCTCAACTCTGGTGCCCCCTTTTATGCTGACATTCACATCCTCTCGAGCGGCCCCAATACCGACTCTCACCTTGCCGGTGCTGCGGGCCAGGAACCTGAGATAATGCGCTACTGCTGCTGCCTCATCAGGCGTCAACATGTCCGGATATGTTACTGTCTCGATCAATGGCATCCCCAGCCGGTCGGTGGTGTACATTCTATCATGGCCGTGGTCGTAAATCTCACGACAGGCATCCTCTTCAAGGCTGAGCTGGAGAATCCTGATTATTTTGGCTTCGAGCGGAATTTCCCCCTCAATGCCGATGATGCCCGTCCGCTGGAATCCGGTTGGAATGCTGCCGTCGAGATACTGCTTCCTCGTAATATGTAACTCGCCGACGATTTTCGTTTTGAGCATCAGCGCTATCTCAATGGCGATATTGAGTGCCTGGCGGTTGATGGGAAACGGTGGAGTATCATCAATATCATACGTGCAGGCACTTTCGTTCTTGATCCGGTAGATGATCCTCTTTTTGGTTTTGCGCTCCATCAGCGCAGTCCCGTCGTATTCGCCCATTTCACTCAAAGTCGGGCGCATATGACGGATCACCTCGGCGTCGTAATCGTCTCCATCGCTGTACAATCCCGCCGGACAGCGACAGAACAGCTTCTTACGAGTATCCAGTTGTTGATGAATCTCCAGCCCGCACTTGAAGCCCAGACTGCAGTAAGTCTGTTCGGTCGCCTGGGAGCGTTCGACATAGCCGACCTGTGCTCTGGTCGCCTTGTAGTTCGCTGTCGGGTCAAACACCTGGCTCACCAGAGTCACCGATTGCGTTATGTCCCGTTTCAACCGTCCAGATATGCATCTTCACAACGCAGCCAAAATAGAATAGTATTTCGGGCTTTTCAAGTGATTTGATCTGTTAGCGGGGGCCAAGTGAATGTAAAGCTCAAAGAACACCTGGAGAAAAAGGTTACTGTTGCATACATGGCTAGCTTCATGCTTCCCGGGTGTAGCGATTCCCTGCCATGCACAAGAGCCTAATCCTTCTTGATTACCAGGTCCTTTCTTTCCAGGTCAAGCTTCCCGAAACTACCGGCCGAAATCACGTAGTACCAATCGGCAAACCTGGCATCAAGCGACTTGGCAAGTTCTCTACCCTTAGTCACTTTCTCGGTCCACTTGTCCAGTTTCTCCTGACGCTTTTTGTTGGTACTGTCTGCTGCGGTCCACAGGCTATCCGCTTTGGTTTGGAAATCTTCGTTGCTCGGTCCAGGGGGTGGGTTGCCAAAATAACCTTCGTCAAAGCTGGCGGTGACGAAAAGGTACCTGTTGGCTGCGGCTTCGGTTTTGCCTGGCTGTTCCTCGCCGGTACCTGCCGTAACGGCTATTCCGGAACCATAGAGTACTTCACCGAATCGTAATGTG
>JAOZPL010000244.1:0-3189 GCA_029932795.1 Candidatus Zixiibacteriota bacterium
TTCTGTACGATTCCTACAAGACAAGGGAGCTGCCACGCATCAAGGTATTTGTGGTCGATGATCATACTCATCAACCCGAAGAGATCAAACGCCTGGCCGATTTGCCGCCGGTGCCCGTTTTACTGTCTCAACTGGTGGCGGCCATAGAGACACCCTTGACTCAGTTGGTCGGTGCCTTTGATGGCGTTTTCAGGGAACTGATTGGCACTATTGATGCCCTGGCAGAGAAGAATAAAGAGTGAGGGTTAGGTAAAAAGCGAGACGTTACGGGTAATTCCCTGCCCACGCTTCTAAGCGGTTCCGTCTCATCGCTTGGGATTGGGTGAACCCGGTATAAACTAATATAGAGTGTAGCTTGTTTTACTAAGAGAGGTAACAGACGTGGCGAAAACAACAATTGATGAGCTTGTTGATAAGATCGCAACTCTCAGCGCAATGGAGTTGGCCGACCTGTCCAAGGCGGTTCAGGAGAAGTTTGGAGTCACGGCGGCTGCTCCCATCGTGATGGGAAGCGGTGGTGGACCAACCGGTGGTGCCGCTGAAGCGGCCGAGGAGAAGACGGAATTTGACGTCGTTCTGAACTCTGCAGGTGACAAAAAAATACAGGTTATTAAGGTTGTCCGTCAGCTCACATCACTTGGTCTCAAAGAGGCCAAGGATCTGGTCGAGAGTGCCCCGGTCAAGGTAAAAGAAGGCCTGTCGAAAGACGATGCAGAGGCCGCCAGGGCCAAGCTTGAAGAGGTCGGTGCTCAGGTTGAAGTCAAGTAGTGTGTTAAGTGTACTTAAGGCGCGACTGTCATAGTTTCGACCGGTTACATATCGGAGGATGAGAGACAATACGATTTCCCATTTGTTATGTTATTACTGGTGAATTGACTGCGAACAATAGCTCCCAATCGCTTGCAGGCGGGGAGAAAATGAAACAGATGACAGGATCACCAAAGCGTTAAAAAAACTATAGGGTTTTTACTGCGGGACTGAGCCGTAATGGCATGCCTGCATCTGCCATCGGCACTGTCTCGCTTTAGGAGGGTATTGTTTTGGCCCAGACAGGTATGATGACGAGATACTCCTACGCGTCGCTAACTGATGCGACTGAGATGCCGAATTTCCTGGATGTGCAGCTTGACTCTTACGAGGAGTTTCTTCAGGCAAATACTCCACCGCTCAAACGCAAGAAAAAGGGTTTGCACCGGATATTCTCAGAGATCTTCCCTGTCACTGATGTTCACGAGAACTATTCTCTGGAATACGTCAGTTATCATCTGGGACCGACTCGGTACAACATTGACGACTGCCGGGAGCGGAACATGACGTTTGCTGCCCCGCTCCGGGTGACCATGCGGCTGATCTGCCGGCAGGGCGAGGGTCCTGAGAAAGAGGTCAGGGATATTGTCGAACAGGATGTTTATCTCGGTGAGTTGCCCCTCATCACAGAATGGGGAACATTCATAGTCCATGGTGCCGAGAGGGTCATTGTCAGCCAGTTGCACCGAAGTCCCGGTGTCTTTTTTGATGAGGACATCCACCCCAACGGCAAGAAGCTCTATTCGGCACGCGTGATCCCATACCGGGGTAGCTGGGTTGAGTTCAGCCTGGATCTCAGTGATGTTATGTGGGTTTATATTGACTCCAAGCGCAAACTGCCGATGACTACCCTTCTGCGAGCGATTGGCTTCTCAACTGACGAGGACCTGCTTGATCTGTTTTACGATGTCAGCAAGCTCAGCTTGACCGGCAAAAAGCCAGGGGATTATGAAGGATTTGCACTGGCTCAGACGATCGTAGACAAGGAATCCGGTGAGGTTCTCTATGGTGTTGGTGAGCCTTTGACCGAGGACCTGGTTGACAAGCTGCTTCATAACGGAACCAAGAGAATCCGCGTGATCAGTCTGGAGGAAGGGTATACGCATGTGGTCCTGAATACTCTTAAGAAGGATCCGACCAAGTCGTGTGAAGAAGCGCTGGTCAAAATCTATTCACTGCTTCGTCCGGGGGAACCCCCGACTGTGGAGATGGCCAAAACTCTTGTGGACAGGCTATTTTTCAACAACAAGCGGTATGACCTCGGCGAAATAGGCAGATATATGATCAATCAAAGGCTGGGTCTGGAGATTCCACTGGAGCAGTCGGTCTTTGATAATCAGGATTTCGTGGCCATCACCAAGTACCTGATCGGCTTAAGAAACGAGCGTGGTTTTACTGACGATATAGATCATCTTGGCAACCGCCGAGCCCGAACGGTTGGCGAGTTGTTGTCCAACCTCTTTTCTGTCGGGCTCTCGCGCGTCGCGCGCACTATCCGTGAGCGGTTATCACTGAAAGACCAGGAGAATGTCACTCCGCAACTCCTGGTCAATGCGAGGACGGTCTCCTCGGTTGTCGAAAGTTTTTTTGGTTCGTCCCAGCTTTCTCAGTTTATGGATCAGACTAATCCGTTGTCGGAGTTGACCCATAAGCGACGCCTTTCAGCGCTTGGTCCGGGCGGTCTGACCAGGGAGCGGGCAGGCTTTGAAGTGCGAGATGTGCACCATACCCACTACGGCCGGATGTGTCCCATCGAGACGCCTGAAGGACCTAATATCGGTTTGATTACATCCATGGCCACCTATGCTCGGATCAACAAATACGGCTTTCTCGAAACCCCGTACTGTCGGGTGGTCAAAGGAAAGGTAACCAGCGAGATTGAATACCTGTCTGCCGACGAGGAGGATCGATTCTACATCGCGCAGGCTAACGAGCCGCTTGAAAAGAACGGCAGATTCAGCAACGATCTGATCCTCACTCGGCGTCGTTCCGAGTACCCGATGGTCCCCCGGGAAGAGGTGCAGTATATGGATGTCTCCCCAAGGCAGATCGTCTCGGTGGCGGCGTCGCTGATCCCGTTTCTGGAACACGACGACGCCAACCGCGCCCTTATGGGCTCCAATATGCAGCGCCAGGCTGTGCCCCTTCTGAAATCCCAGGCTCCGGTGATTGGCACTGGCATGGAGCGCAAAGTTGCTGTTGATGCCGGTGTGGTGGTCAGAGCAAAACGGCCCGGTGTAGTGAAGTACGTTGATGCCAAAAGAGTAGTGGTGAGTCCGCTGGTGAAGCCACGCGTGAACGAACTGGGCTATATAGAGGACGACGTGTACCTCCTCACCAAATTCCGGCGGTCAAACCAGGATACCTGCATTAACTATCGCC
>JAOZPL010000244.1:3199-3873 GCA_029932795.1 Candidatus Zixiibacteriota bacterium
TCATAAGGGGGATGTGGTGGCTGAGGGGGATATTTTGGCCGATGGTCCTGGGATTGACCACGGCGAATTAGCTCTGGGCTACAATTGCCTGGTCGCATTCATGCCCTGGCGTGGTTACAACTACGAGGATGCGATTATCATTTCGGAACGGCTCGTGCATGAGGATGTTTTCACCTCTATCCATGTGGAGGAATATGAATTACAGGTGCGCGACACCAAGCGCGGGGCAGAAGAGATCACCCGCGAGATCCCCAACGTATCGGAAGAAGCGCTTCTGAATCTCGATGAGCGGGGAATCATACGTGCTGGTGCGGAGGTTGAAGCTGGTGATATTCTGGTTGGCAAGGTGACGCCCAAGGGTGAAACGGAGCTATCTCCCGAGGAACGGCTTCTCCGCGCTATCTTCGGTGAAAAAGCTGGTGACGTGAGGGATGCATCCCTGAAGGCTCCCCCCGGGATGAAAGGCGTGGTGATCAAAACACGCGTTTTCTCTCGTAAGGAGCGTACGGAGGAAGCCAAGAAACAGGAAAAAATAGAAATTGCCGCCATCAGGAAGGAATACCACAAAGTGACTGTGGGTATTGAAAAACAGCGCAGTCAAAGAGTTGGCAAGCTTCTGGAGGGGCAGACCTCTCGCCTGGTTCGCTCGGCCGTGGACAACTCCGTCATGATTC
>JAOZPL010000245.1 GCA_029932795.1 Candidatus Zixiibacteriota bacterium
GCAAGAGCGAACGGGAAGTAGCGGATGAGGAGGAACTGATCCGCTTTTCAGTCCCGTATGTTCTGGATTACGATACAGCCATCGTCAACTCTGTCTACGACGACCTCCGTCGATTTGTTGACCTGGTGCGATCCCTCTCGGCAGATGGTATTGCTGATTCATTCGAGCGTACGGTATATATCGATTCAATCTCCAAATGCTTCACCATGTTCAGCCGGAGGACTATCTCAAAATCTCTGAATAACCCGGAAGCGCTCGCGACATTGCAGGGGCGTCTGGAGAAGATCTATGCAGATGATATTTACAGGGTTGGCGTTCTCAAGACGATCGCTGCTCTACCGGAACATCGCAACAAGTCGGTGCTGATCCGTCACGCTGATCGGGAGAGCATTTACCAGAGGAACCGTCTTCTGGATATACCCCTGGCCAATGCAAGGCTGCTGACAGCGCTTAATCGGATTACGACGGCGGACTCGATAGATGTAGAATACTATTACCTGGTCGGACGCAACTTTATCCAACCGAATCTCTGGGTCAACCAGCAGGAATATGACCGACGGGTAGCGGAAGAACTGAAAGCAATCTCCAACGTCAAAGAAGTTGTGAACTCCGGTCAGGTTATTGTGAGTGCGCGACAGAAAGTAACTGCGCGGCAGGAGGAGATTCTTCAGGAAATGGCTCGTATGCTGCGCTCTCAGGCAGCCAGGCGTCACTGGCTGGTGGCGATGCTACCGGCCCTGGCGCGAATACTGCTGGTCCTGGTCGCCTTCACCGCCTTCTATATCTTTCTCTACTTCTTCCGTCGACAGGTATATAATTCCAATCCTAAGCTGTTGGCTCTCTTTCTGATCTTTGCCCTGCAGTTGTCTCTTATCTATCTCGTCAAACAACTGGGGCTGGATTCCATCTACGTTTACCCGGTGGCGGTTCTGCCTATCATGGTGACGATTCTCTTTGATGCCGAGGTCGGCATCCTGGCCACGATTATTCTGGCACTGCTTCTGGGAGTCATGCACCGTTTCAGTTTCAGCGTTACTCTACTCAGCGCTATGGTTGGAATGGTTGCCTGCTTCTCCTCGCGGCGTGTCGGAAAGCGCTCCGATTTCTATCGCATCATGTTTTTTGTCGTACTGTCTTACGTGGCCCTGATTTTCGTGGTGGAGAATCTCAAGCTAAGTCCTAATACGGAGATCTTCACAGAACTGGTCTACGGTGTAGCTATCGGGCTGATCTCGGTGCTGCTGACAGTTGGTATTCTGCCGATATTTGAATCCCTGTTCGGCATCACGACCGACATCACCCTTCTGGAACTCTCCGATCTGAATCACCCGGTCCTGCGTCGTCTATCGATTGAGGCTCCCGGCACCTATCACCACTCCATTATTGTGGGAAACCTGAGCGAAGGGGCTGCGGAGGCTATCAATGCGAATCCACTTCTAGCCCGGGTAGGGGCCTACTATCATGATATAGGTAAGATTGAGATTCCTGAATACTTCGTCGAGAATCAGCTCAGCATCAAGTCAAAACATGATTCGCTGACGCCGTCGATGTCTGCGCTGATTCTGGCCTCCCACGTTAAGAAAGGCCGGGCACTGGGGGAGGAAGCTGATATACCTGATGATGTCCTCAATTTCGTCGAGGAGCATCACGGGACGATGGTCATGAGCTACTTTTACAACAAGGCAGTTAAGCAGGGAACCGAGCAGTCGTCAATTGAGAAGTTCCGCTATCCGGGGCCCAAGCCACAAACCAGAGAGACCGGTATTGTCATGCTGGCCGACGGGGTTGAAGCTGCCAGTCGCACCCTGGATGATCCTAAGCCGGCCAGGATCGACAATCTGATTCAGCGCATCATCAATGACCGCTTTCAGTCCGGCGAACTGGATGAATGCCCCCTGACACTTAAGGATCTGGCCAGGATAAGAGAGGCCTTGGCGCAGATTATCATCGCAGCGTTCCACCCACGGGTGGAGTATCCCAGGAAGGACAAGACGGAAATCCTATGAAACTGGTGACCTTCAAGGATACCAGGACGCGACTTCCGGCCCGAAGAATCCTCCAGATGTTTGAACTGATTGCCAGCGAGGAGGCCGATCCCGAATGGCGAGCCACGGTTAATGTTGTCTTTGTCACCGATCAGAAGGTGCGCCGGCTTAACCGACAGTATCGTGGTAAGAACCGAGCGACCGACGTGTTGTCGTTCAATATCGATCCCCCCGGGGAAAAAGATAATGTCTTTGGTGAAATATACATCTCGGTGGATACCGCTCTAAGGCAAGCCCGGCAGATCGGCGGTACCCTCTCCGGTGAGTATTTGCGGCTGCTCTGTCACGGTCTCCTGCATTTGTTCGGATACGACGATGGGAGCAGGGCGGAAGCGACTCGAATGGAGGCTCGTGAGCGATACTATCTCAGGCGCCTTCGGGAGTCCGGGGAATGACATATATCATTCTATATCTTGTTATTATCGCCGTGACATACCTTACAGCATACGTTGTCTCGCTATATTCGCTGGCGGTATACATTGATCCTGAAGAACTGGAATCGTTGTTTCCGGAGGTCTCCAGGAGGCGCAAAGACCTCCTGATGAAGCTGGCTGCTGAGCCACGAGTATTTATGCAGATAACTGCTATATACAAGTCTTTCGTGCTTGTTCTTGTGACGCTTGTGGCTGTGCTGGCGCTTGAACGTGTTGCCGGCCTGATCGGATACAGCAGGTACTATCTCCTGCTGGCTGGCCTGCCGATTATCTGGTTGTTCTATATTACGTTCGTTGAGTTTCTGCCTCGTCGATCGTCTCGTCGTGCCATCAACACCCGAATGAGCAGGTATCTCTGGCTGATCGGTGTTGTGTACCAAGTATTTTCCCCGGTTGTGTATGTTTACCGTCTCGTTCTCCGGCGGTTAAAACAGGAAGACAAAGTAACGGAGGAAGAGAAGGAAGAAATTGTCGAGCGAGCGATTGAAACGCTGGCGGAACAGGCAGGCATCGACGAAAGGATTGTGGAAGAAGATGAGAAGGAGATGATTGGCCACATTTTCCTTCTTGATCAGACCGTGGTCCGGGAGATTATGTCTCCCCGTATTGACATCACCGGAATCGAGAAAACAACCAGCTTCGCCGATATCCGAAAAATCGTACGGGAAGACGGTCATTCCCGGTTCCCGGTTTACGAGCAGACAATTGACAGAGTGATCGGCATTCTGTATGTCAAAGACCTTTTCAACAGTATGCCCCAGCCGGGTGAAGAGTTCATAATCACTAAGTATTTGCGCAAACCGTACTTCGTGCCGGAGTCAAAAGTCATCGGCGATCTTCTCCGTGAGTTCAAGGAGAAAAAGCTGCATATCGCCGTTGTGGTGGATGAGTATGGAGGTATATCCGGGCTGGTCACACTAGAAGATATCCTCGAAGAGATCGTCGGAGAAATCCAGGATGAGCATGATACCGAGGAGCTGCCGATTGCAGAACAACCAGATGGTTCGTATCTTGTAGACGCTTCATTTCGGGTTGAGGAACTCCAGGATCATATGGATACTGACTATGAGCAGGGAGAATACGATACGATCGGCGGTCTCATCTATGACCTGGTTGGTTCGGTCCCGGTTGAGGGGGCAAAAGTCAGATGGCACAACCTCGAGTTTGAGGTTCTCAGCCGTGAAGGCCAGCGGATTAAGCGGGTTGGAGTGCGAAAGAAATAACCTTCTGTGCCACTTAACCTTGGCTGCTGCATATTCCCTACGTGAGCCGGCACAAATGCCAATTGATCAAAAGAATGACTCGGAGTAAAAAAAGGCATCAAAAACACATCTAAAATGGTATTCTTTTTGCCGGTTGACAG
>JAOZPL010000015.1 GCA_029932795.1 Candidatus Zixiibacteriota bacterium
ACTTGCACCGTGCGTTCTCGGCTTCCTCGTTCACCACCCGGCGATAGAATTCACAAAGGTAACAGGAGGTGTGTCCGCAGAAAGCCGGGTTGTGGTCGGTGACCGAGTCACGTGCTCGCCAGCAGATTCTTCCCGCCGCCAGACCATCGTGGGTCCCGTCATATTTCATAGCCAGCGCCACCGGGCATACGCCCAGCTTTCCCGACAGTAAACCACCCTTTTCCCGTCCACAGTTCATGAATTCCCAGCAGTTCAGCTTTGTTCGCATGGGGTGGGTCCTTATTCCTTAATCACTCGCAGAACAGCAGAGAATCTCTTGTCGGACTGCATACGGTTCAGGTCTTCTTCAGAGGCGATCTTCTTGAACTTATCGTATGTCTTTCTGACCTTGTTTACATCATCCGCAGCCAGGTAACTTAACATCAGGAACTGATAAACCTGTGGATTTTTCGCATCAAGTGCTTTGGCGTCCTTGAAGTGCTTAATAGCCTTTTTGTAATACCCCTGATTAAAGCGAGCTTCACCCAGTCCGTAATAAGCCTGGAAGTTCCGTCTGTCGAGCCTGATGACGGTTTCATAGTCAGCAATAGCTGCGATCTCTTCCCCTTTGGTGAGATACACGGAGGCCCGCCCAAGATGGGCCGGGACTGACTTTGGATTTATATCCGCTGCCCGGTTGTAGGCAGTAATGGCCCGGTTGTATTCACCATTGAAGCGATATTGCTCGGCAGCACGGACATAATCCTGACAGGCGGACACTTTGTCGCGGGTTTTCTTATATGCTTCGGCACGCGATAGATATGCAGCCGGGTAGTTCGGCTTGATCTTTATGGCCTCAGTCAAGTCGGCAATGGCTGTTTCGTACTTTTCTTCCTTGAGGGCGTTGACCCCGGAATAATAGTAGTCTTTTTCCTTGAAGGTCTCCTGTTTCTGGACTGCAGCCAATGGTTCAAGGGTGACCTTTAGCTCGCTTGTTTTGCCGGCTTTAAGGTCGATGGTTCCGGATTTCGATTGATAGCCGTCTGATGAGACCGTATAGCTGTGCTTGCCAGGTTTTAGTTTGGAATAGGTCAGGTTTCCAGCACCGACAACTGAGCCGTCGATAGCCAATCGCGCCCCGGTGACACTGGCGGCCAGCCTTAATCTGGCATACTTGCTTTGGGCTGTAGTCTTGGGTTTGGCTTTTCTTGGTTTTTGGATTGGCTCCTTTTGCGCTGGTGCCTGTGTAACCAGTGGTGGCTCTTTCGCTTCAGGGGATTCCGGCTCGGCTGCAGATTGAGTTTCAAGAGGCCCGGTGTCAGCCTGAGTGGGTCCACTCAAAGCGGTTGGCGTTAACGTTACGGTGGTAATCTCATTGGCGATAATAGTGGCGTAGTCAGAACCGGTGACAACTCCGTTTACCACATACTCCACCTTATGGCTACCGGTTTCTATCAGGTCAGTTTTGAAAAGGCCTTGGGAATTCGTCTTATAGGCTTTCCCCAGACCGGGCAAACGGACGATGGCTCCCTGGAGATATGGCTGATTGGCCTGATCCAGCACAACGCCCACAATCCGGCCGCTGCCGGTACTGGTGTTAGTGGTGAAATACGCTCCTATCCAGAAGATCAACAAGGCTGCAAGTGGGGCCAGTACCGCGGTGAGTATCTTGCTACTGAATGTCTTTTTGCGGAGGACATAGCAACGGTCATTTATGACCAGTTCATCGTATTCATGAAGGTCTTGCTCGCCTTTGATCTGGATGAAGTTCCTGACAAAAAAGGCGATCCCCAGGGCGCGTTTGGCCATCTTGGGTTTCGGCTGACCATCGCTCTCTTCAGGCACCTCTTTCAGTGTACCAGCTTTCTTCGGTGGAACTATTGGTACATTTCCGAAGGCGGTTTGGTCATCTTCTGACGGCGGCTCATCGTCCGAAGTTACAGGTTTGTCTATACTCTTGAGCAGGTCCAGTTTTTCCTCATTGGAGAGATACTTGGACGGGCGGCCGTACATCTTTTCTTTGATTGACTTTATCTCTTCCTTGGACAGTTTTGTGACCATATTGGCCCCTGTAGTATCAGCGGGCACTCTGTCGGTGGGGCTGTCTCCGACAACCAACGAACTACTGGGGGCACTGTCAACCGTCGGAGGTGGTGGTGTGGTATCTCCAATAGGGGTGTTGTCTGCGGCTTTGGTGGCCGGCATATCATGCAGAGTATCAGGACTGTCCTTAGCCTCCTGCTCCAGGAGGTTGGCGGTTGACTGCACGCCCAACTCATCCTCAGTTCTGTCCGGCTTCATCCCGCCGACGAATTCACGCGTATCTTCGTGAGCCTCAGTTACGACAAAGTCCAGGTCATCCTCTGTGGTGCTGGCCGGCGAGGGTGATGTTTTGGTCGTTTCCAGGTTCTCGCCGCAGTGGGGGCAGAAACTGGTGGTATCAGACGAAAGTTCAGTATTGCAATTTGGGCACCTTTTCATAGGCATAAAACCATCCATGTAAAGGAGTCGAATTTCTATATAAATATCGACGAGAGGGCGTTTTTCTTTAAATTCTGAAGGGGGTAAAACGTCGATGGAATAAGCCGGCTCTTTTATAAATAACCGCTTGACAGCTGCTTGGCGGGAATGTTATTATCGCTATCTATAGTATTGGAAATGTAAAGTTGATTTCCCGGAGTTGTTCGGAGGAGGAAGAGATACATGTCAAGGCCTTATAACCGGTTAACCTTTCTGGTCTTAGCAGCACTGATGCTAACAGTATACTGGAGTTGTGAGCAGCCGGATGATGTCTTTACACCGGTTGCCACTACCAATCTGCAACTGATTGTGGAAAGGCTGCCTGAACCGCCCGATGGTTTAGTTTATGAACTCTGGGTTTCCAAGGAAGTCGTTCGGGACACGGCTCTGACCACTGGAGATATCATCTCGCTGGGCAAGTTCTCTTACATGGTCACCGATACCCTGGTGGCATTCCTGGATGCAGACGGAGAACTGAGAGCGGACAGCAACCAGTTTGTGCTCGAGGGTGATCTTTTTTCATACAAGTCCATATTTGTATCTATTGAAAGGGTCGACGACACTGAGCCCACCAGACCCGGGCCGATAATGCTTGTTGATTATATAGTTCCGATTGAAGATATCTCCCCGACTATGATATTCCCTTTGAGTGAGGATTCGTTGTCGCGGGCCACGGCCAGGTTCAATCTTGAAGCCGTCTCCGACAATGACCGCAATGCCAATGACGGCCACGGTATCTGGTTCTCCAGTTACCGTACGGCCCTGGACACGATCCCCGATACGATCGGTCTGACCGTGACTTACGATTCGGTTGAGATCGTACCTGTAGTCGATACTATCATCGTTGGTGATGATACCACCTATGACACAACGAACCTTGATTCTCTATATGCCTCGCGGCCGTGTTTGATCAGCAATATCCAGGTCTGTACGACCCAGGTACTGTATAGTGAGGATACCCTGCTGCTGAACATTGATTCCTGGATGCATATCCACGTGGTTTTCGATGTGGATAGCTGTATCGACTCAATACCTCCATTCTACAAGCCGACTATTCAGTTTGACTGGACTATAGTCGGTCAGACGAGCAACAGGGTCACCTATGACGTTTTCACCCAGGATAACTTTGATCTGCCTGATTACAGCGCCTGGGGCTGGGAGTATGCGGGGTGGGTTGTATCACCCTATATTGACAAAGATGCTACCGCACCGTTTACGCCTCCCGGCTGGCGCTACAAATCCGAGCAACGTAACTGGATTCCCGGTGATACGGGTGGGGTATTCAGCACAGGTACGTTCATTCATATCGACATGCCTGATGACGGCGATCCGTATACGTTCCGAGTGATAGCCGGAGTGCGCGAGATATATGATCCCATCGGCGACTCGACTTATCTTGATACTGTGTACAAGAGACCTCGTTACCCGGGTGAGGATTTTCTCAATTCCGATTCTCTGGAAGCTGCCACAGGCGGCCAATTGAGTTCAATTGACCTGATGCCTGCAGCTCACAATGGTCACATTGAAGGAACTGTCTTTATCAGCTTGGAGCCGGTCAACCGTGACACCACTAGCAAGACGAACTTCCCACTGATTGCATTCTTCGGTGAACTTCCGAATTCCAGACCTGCCCCTCCGGTAATAAACATGGCAAACGGATCTTCAGATGTCCCGGGCAATATCAGTTGGGGGTTTCCTGAGATCAGAGTAGTGTTCAGCAGACTGTAAATTTGACGAAATCTATTCGGGCCGGTGCTGTCAGGTACCGGCCTTTTTTTATATGGCCGGATCGGGCAGAAAGGCTCGGTAAGTAAGGATGTTTACATTTTGTGCAGTATTCTGCAACGGGGCTGTACGTTTGGCCAGAAATGTCCCTGGCTCTTACTAATCTGGTGACAGGTCAAGCGTTGCGGCTATTGAAGTTTTCTGTTGCGGCCAAGCCTCTTAAACCTTATACTTAAAGTGTGTAGTTTACCCCATTTGCGACAACCCGACCGGGCACAGCTCTTGCTGTCTTGGTCTCTGAAATAGTATTTAGTCCCTTTCGGTTGATAGATGAACAGGGAGTGGTGTGCGCTGGATCTCCAGCCGCCTGACGTTAGAGTCAGGCATCCCCCCTCCACCACTCCCTGATTTACCATCTGCTTTTATCCTCTGGATTCAGTAATTGCCTTTTGCTGACGATAGAGTCTGTAATTGGCGGAGAACTAGGTGATGAAAGTAGAACATCTTGTCAGGCCGGGCATCCTTATTCGCCTGAGTAACCTGATCATCCTTCAGGTGTTGTTTATATTTACCGCTCTGGCTCTCATCCTTTTCTATCCGGATCAGAAGTCGGAGCTCGCCTACGACATAACTTCAATTACAAAGAAGATTCATCGTATCAGCCGTGAGGTTGCGCAATACTGTCCAGAAGGTGTCGAGCCGTATGAAGCGACTGGGTCAACGATCTCATTTGGTGAGATTCTCGAGATCGAGCCAAGCATCCATTCTGCGGCCCTTTACCGAGTACCAGCGGGGCAAACAGGACAGGTAATCCGTGTGTATGAATGGGTCAGATCGCAGGATCAGGCCTCAAGAGACAAGCACACCGGGTCACGGCAAGATATGCTTGATCACCAGATGCTTCGATACGTTGCTGGTCTTAAAAGAGGGCAGCTTCTTTCGGTTCAGAATGATCCTCGGCACTCAGTTCACTACTATCGGATGCCGGAAGCCGGGGACACTCCTCAGGTGCTGGCAGTCGTGTTCAGTCATGACCCATTCGTATCCCCAAGTGCGGACATACAGTACACCGTTTTCTTGCTGTTCCTCGTTTCCACGTTGATCTCGCTTCTGACTATCTACTTGATTATCAAACGGCTCAAGGATCCAATCGACCGTCTTATCCGTGGCCTTGAGAAGACGGCGGAGGGAGAACTGTTTTATATTGTCGAAAGCGACGGTGAAAGGGAACTCAACAGACTGGCGAAGGCGTTTAACCACATGAGTCGCACCCTGTGGGATAATCACCGTGTCTTGAAGGACTACAACGCTCGCCTTAAGGAGGCTAACATCTCGCTATTGGAGTCACAACTATTCCTTTCAACTCTCATTGACAGTTCACCATCAATCATTGTTGTCACCTCAACTGATGGTGTCGTCATGCTTGCGAACGACGCTGCTGCAAAGGCCTTCGGTTGCCCCAGTAGTCAGCTAATCGGTTGCGGGATTGGAGATCTGCTCCTGGCCTCGGTACAACCACCAGAGGGACAGAGCGAACTCGATAATGCACCCGGGTTCGAGGCGCTATGCAAGCGGTACGATGGTGATCATTTCCCGGCTTATGTAATAATGGCACCGATAAGAACCGGTGATACAGAGACACTGGCCTGTTTGTATATCGTCAGGGACATCACTGAGAGTAAGAACTTCCAGGCCATGATGGTGCGTCTCGATCGTTACTATACCCGAGGACAGATGGCCGGAGACATCGCTCACGAGATGAATAACTATCTGGCGATCCTTTCTGGTAACCTGGAGTTGATGCCACTGCTTATGGCCAAGGGAAACCAGGAGAAGATCAATAAGAAAGTAGAGCTTATGAAATCCACGGTTGACAGGATTGTCCGGTTTGCCAATGGTCTGATGGAAACGTCACACGAAGACGTGCAGTTTAGGCTCGCCAGTCTTAACCAGGTAGTTGAGAACGTTCTGGCTTTTCTGAAACCCCAGAACAAGTTTGATGACATTCGTGTGTCCGTCTGTCTCTCGCCGGAGCTTCCCTCTATGGAATTCGACCAGGCCCAGATTGAGCAATTGCTGGTGAATCTGGTGTACAATGCGGCTGAGGCTCTGGCGGACCGGGAAGGTGAAAAGGAGATTCACATTGCCACGTTGGTGACCGGTGATGAAGGCGCCCGATTTGCCCGGGTTGAAGTCGGAGATAACGGTCCTGGTGTAAGCGAGGATAAGGTTGAGCTTCTCTTTAAGAATCGGTTCACCACCAGGCGCAAGGGTCATGGAATCGGGTTGATCACTTGTCGTAAAATCATCACGGCACACAACGGCGAGATTGGGTACGTGTTTGACAACGGTGCTCTCTTCTATTTTGAGATTCCATTGCAGAAGCGAGAAACAGCCGCAGCACCAATGGCATCATCCCATACCGTCACGCCCGGCTTGAGGACCTGATTTTTCTTGTCCGGCCCGCCTGTCCGCCATAGCTTGTCAGCATGTTTCAGAACTCGATAAGACCGACCGCTGTTTCTGAACGACGGATCCCAATTGTTCTGATCGTTACAGTGGTGCTGGCTGTTTTCGTTCTCACCTGGATCGCCATTCGCAAAAGCCGCTCGGATAGCTATCAGTTGCTGGTGATGCAGGGAATTGCCTTCACGGAAGCGCTGGCCCAGGCTTCGGCCAATGCCATCACGGCTGAAACATTCTACGACTACTTTGTGCAACAGCGATACACTAATCTTGTCACCGCTATAACCGAAAAGAACCTTGATCGTGTGACCGAACAGGACCTGTTAGCCTTTGTGCTGGCCCACGATCTGTTCGGTGTCTATATCTATGATAGTACGTTGAAGTTGATTCTTGGCGTCACCGCACGGGGTTCACACCTGGCTCCACCTGTGTTTGTGGAAGGCGAGGTAAGGCAACTGTTTGCCCAGCCGGAGACTAATTTCACCCTCCTGACTGATCAGGATGAGATTACGCAGGGGATGGTTCACTATTATCTGGAGATGACCAATCAGCTTGACCGTGTGATCGTCCTGGCCTGTGATGCATCCGCCTACGGCGAGGCACTTGAACAAACCGGCATTGGCTATCTGGCACAGAACATGGCGCGCGAAAAGGGCGTAGAGTATATTATCTACCAGTCAACCGACGGAATCATATTCGCATCCCGAAAACCGGGCGATCTCCTTGCGATTGAGTCTGACCTGTTTTTAGGGGAAGCGCTGGAAAGCGATACGATTGTAAGTCGTCAGTTCGAGTTCCAGGGAAGAACCGTGCTTGAACTGGTGCGCCCATTCTCCACAAAGCGGTTTCCATTCGGTCTGTTTCGGGTCGGTCTTTCACTCGACGGTTACTACTCCGTTTCCCGGGGATTAGTGCTGCAACTAGTTGTTCTGGCGGCAATTCTCGTCTGTCTCCTACTGGTGATAATCCTGTACCTTAACAGCCGGCGAAAACGGAAGGAACTGAGCCGCCAGTATACAAGCATCAAGTCAGTCACGGACAGGATATTCGAACAGATGCGGACCGGAGTAGCGGTGATCAACAGCCTGGGGCAGGTAGCGATGGCTAATATGGCGTTCGAGCGGATTCTCGGTCTGTCCGGCACAGCGGGACAAAAATGGGAAGAGATAATCCCTGACGTCAGGCTTGGTGTTGCAGAGTTTATGTCAGCTGGGGAAGATGCTGATGAAACGGAGGTTTTGCTTAAAGTAAAGGGAAAGGAAAAAACACTGCTGGTCATGCGTTCAAAACTGGATGAAGAAGGGACCAATGACTCATCAGTTGCTTTCGTGATCTATGATATCACCCGCCTGAAGGAGTATGAGCAGGTTTCAATACGCCGGGAGAGACTTTCGGAAATGGGTAAACTGGCGGCAGGACTGGCCCATGAAATACGGAATCCGCTGAACACGATATCAATTGCTGCACAGCGGCTGGCCTCTGAATTCACTCCTAAAGAGAACAGCGAAGAGTATCTCTCGTTTACGCAGAAGATCCGCAACGAGACCAAACGCCTCAATGGGATTATGACACGCTTTCTGGCTCTTTCACACGAGGAGGAGAAGAAACGGACGAAGGTGAACCTTGAGGAGCTGATTGGCGGGATCAGTGAGTTGCTCAAGGCCGAAGCGAACCAGTTGCAGGTGGACTTGATGATTGACGTACAACCCGGTCTGACGATGCAGGCCGACCCCGATCACCTAAAGCAGATATTTCAGAACCTGTTCAATAATGCCAAGGAAGCGATTAGTGGAAAGCCTGGTCGAATCTCTGTGCAAGCCCGGAAAGTTGACGGAAGATTACAGATTGTCTTCTCGGACAGCGGGCCGGGTATCCCGGAGCAACTACGCGACAAGGTCTTCACGCCCTATTTCACCACCAAGGAGAAAGGGACCGGGTTGGGGTTGCCGACTGTTTACGAAATAGTCACCGAACTGGGAGGGGAAGTCAGAATCACCGAGAGCGACTGGGGTGGGGCGAGCATCGTTATGACGTTTGAGCCGGAGGAAGCCGCCAGATAAAAAGAGCGACCCGCATCGCCGGGCCGCTCAATCATTAGTCTGTGAAAACCGGAATCAGCCTGAAACCTGCTTCTTGATCCACACTGTGCTGACCGATTTCGGTCGCGTAATAGCTGTTCCCAGAGCGCGGTTAAGTATGAGCTGCGAGAGCATGCCCATCGCACGGGAAACCGAGAAGAGCACTGTGTAATACTCAAACTCCTTGATCCCGTAGTAGTACAGTAGTGCGCCGGAGCCGGCATCGACATTTGGCCACGGGTTGGCGGCCTTGCCGTGTTCCTTAAGAACCTCCGGCACAACTTTGTAAACGCGGTCGACAGTCTGGAAGACCGGATCGGCTTTCATGTACTTCTTGCCAAAGGCGTTGAAAGCCGCAAATCGGGGATCTGTGACACGCAGCACAGCGTGGCCATAACCGGGAATCACCTTGCCGGCTTTAAGCGTCTCCCATGCATAATCGCGAATCTCCGACTCGGTCGGGACGCCGTTGAATTTCTCCATTGTCTGGAGAATCCACCCAAGGCATTCCTGGTTGGCCAGACCATGCAGGGGGCCAGCCAGGCCATTGAGGCCAGCGGAGACGGCATAGAACGGGTCGGACAGGGCCGAGCCAACGGTGTGGCAGGTGTTGGCTGAGACGTTGCCGCCCTCGTGGTCGGAGTGCAGCACCATGTACAGTCGCATCATTGCGGCAGTTTCACCCTTCTTTGGCGGCAAGCCCAGCATCTTGGCATAGTCGGCAGCCCAGTCGAGCTTCTTGGACGGCTCAATGATCGGTCCCTTCTTGTAACGAATGCGATAGATTCCAGCGGCGATGGTGTGAATTGTGCCGAGAATCTTTATGGCGTCTTCTAGGGTCGGCTCCCAGTATTCCATCTTGGTCATGCCTTCGTTATAGCGCTTACGGAAGGCTGACTCGTTCTCCATGGATAGGATAGCAGTGTCAAGCATCGCCATGGGGTGCGATGTTTTCGGCATCGATTTGAGCACCTTCCAGATGTACGGCGGCACTTCGCCATGTGCTTTCAACTCTTTCTGGAATAGTTTCAGCTCATCTTCTGATGGGAGCTCACCGGTTACCAGGAGCCAGAAGATCTCTTCTGGTAAACGGTCTGTCAGTTTCATAACCGGTATGCCACGGATGATTAAGCCCTTGTCCGGTTCGACCACCGAGGTGTCACACACCATTCCTTTGACACCACGCATCCCGCCGATTGCCTGGGCCACCGTAACCTGTGAAATGACCTTGTCCTTGTGAGAGGTGAGGAGCGTTTTTCGCTCTTCTCTCAGCTTGGGGATCAGGTCAGCCAGTTTGTCTTTCAGTGTCTGTGCCATAACGCACTCCTTCTGTTTTTTAATAAGTCTGGACGAAAACCTCTCATTTTCGATGTGAAATGTTTCACATATTGAATTGCATAGTACTATGTGACGGCGAGTTTGTCAAGAGGTCAACGAACGGAAAAGACCTTTTCGGGAGTATTGGAGAAGATTTTATCAGGGTTAAGTAAATTCTCGGGATCGAAGGTTTTCTTTATGTCCCGCATTACGTTAAGGGTAGGTGATTCGAACTCCCAGTACAGATAATTCCTTTTTGCCAGTCCAATCCCATGCTCCCCGGTAATGGTTCCGCCAAGTTCCAGCGTCTTTTTCATTAGCAGTTCAACGCCTTGTTCCACCAAAGCGATGTTATCAGCAGAGTCGGACGGTGCCAGGAAATTGATGTGCAGGTTGCCGTCGCCAGCGTGGCCAAAAGAGTTGATGCGAAGCTGGCTCTGTAGATTCAATTGCGCGACAAAATCGACCAGATGAGGAAATCTGCTGATAGGCACAGCAACGTCTTCGGATACCCTGTAAGGGGCTATTTCTTTAACGGCATTGGAGATGTTTCGCCGCACCTTCCACAGCGATTCGGCTTTTTGCGGGTCCGATTCCAAACGCAGGTAAGAGCTATAGTTCTTTTCGCAGAAGCTTCTTATTTGTTCTGCCTGAGCTTCCATGTTCTCTGCGGCAGTTTCGATCAGGAGGATGGCGGCAACTGCGTCCAGTCCTTCGGTTTTCTCGTACTCGTTGGAGCAGGCCGCGGTGTCGCCGTCGAGGAACTCCAGGACACTGGGTACCATCCCCGCTGAGATGATATCTGAAACCGTTTGGGCAGCGTGCCTGGGATCACTAAAGGCCACTAGAATCGTTGTCCCAACGGGGGGAGTGTCTATTAACCTCACGACGATTTCAGTAATGATGGCCAGAGTACCTTCCGAGGCGATAAGCAGATCACCGATTGAAAAACCTCGATAATTGTTGAGAATTCCGGTTTTGAGAATGGAGCCGTCCGACATGACCGCTTCCAGACCAATAACGTAATCCTCGGTGACACCGAATCTCAGGCAGCGAAGTCCTCCGGCTCCCTCCGCGACATTACCACCGAGTGTCGATTCGTCATAGCTGGCCGGGTCGGGAGGGTAGGTCAGATTGTGTGGCGCGGCAGCGTCAAGAAGCTGTTTCGTAATTACTCCGGGACCACAGACAGCCATCTTTTCCTCTGGTCTGATTTGCAGGTGGTTGATTCTCTCAGTGGAGAGCAGTAGGGCACCAGGTGAAGGCACACCACCCCCGGAAAGTCCCGTGCCGGCTCCACGAGGTGTAATCGGGATCGAGTGTTTTCGGCAGAATCGGACAGCAGCGACAACGTCCGCTCTGGACTCAGCCATCAGGATAGCCGCCGGTACGGCTTTAAACTCGGTAGCGTCGTGAAAGTAATCCTGGTGAGAGGACAGGTCTGTCAGTAGAGAGTCAGGCGAACTGAGTTCAGGTAGCAACTCTGTGAAACGATTCTTGCCCATCCTATTCACCTGATGGGTGTCTAGACTTTGCTCGACGAGGAACCGGTGGCTGAAGGTGATGAACTCTTTGGAGATGAGCCGTCTGTCGATGAGGAAGAAGAGGGTACTTTATCTTTGGCCGCATCCTTCTCGTATTGCTTGCTCCGGTAGTCGGTAGCATAGAAACCGTGGCCCCTAAGGAGGAAACCGCTTCCGCCTGATATGATGCGGTGAGTTTCCTTTCCGCAGGCCGGGCAGACCATGATGGGGTCGTCCGTTATTGACTGGAATTGCTCAAAACAATGACCACAAGAGGGGCATCGATATTGATATGTAGGCATATTTCGGTATCCTCCTTCCGGCACTTGTCCGGACTTGTGAAGTGACTATCAACCGTACCGCCAGCCGCGATCACGGGCCAGTCGCGGGTTGGGCTTCCAGTCCGTAAGCCTGGCGACAGGCTTTTCTTGTGGTGGCGGGCCTTCTTTCCTCCTGGAGGGGATAAAGACGCTGGTCTCTTTTTCCGGTGCGATTTGGAAGGATTCTTCAGCCGCGCGGATGATCTCCGGCATCAGGCCTTCCTCGGCAATAATCTCAGTGAACTTGCGTCGGCCGTCAACCAGGTCCCGCAGGTAACTGTCGATCTGGTCGCGGGAATAGTATTTCTCCGGTATATAAGGGCTGAGATCGGTATTCTCGGCAGAGACGATTTCTTCGGTACCCAGGAAGCTCTCGCGGTACCGGTTGGTACCGCGCAGATCGCCACGCTGAATGGCGGCCATGGCGTCAATAGGTACCCTCTCCGTCTTGCGCACGACCTTCTTGGCTCCTTTGTCTCCGGCTTCAATGATTTCACCCATGCCACCGGTGTTGTACTGGTAGAAGGAGACTTTATCGGGATAATTGGCAGCCAAGTCCATAATGACTTTGTAGAAGTGGTTGACCTTGTCTGCGCGCGAGCCAACGATAAAGGGGTCAGTGCCGACAATTCGCACTGATTCACCCGCTTTGGCAGGATTGGAGGCATAGCTGTGGCTCGACTCGCCCCACAGATAGGCCAGAACTGCTTGTATCGGTGTCAGACGCTGGGCAAAGCTCATGATCGTGTTCCGGCGGGTGATAAAGGCGAACACCAACCCGTCCAGCTCTTCCAGTGGAGGCAGGTTATATGAAGGGTACCAGATGTTTTTCATTGAGAACGGGCCCCGGCCTCGCCTGACTTTCAGTTGCTTTTTCATAATCACTGCCCGACCGTTCCCGCACAGGTTTTCATCAAGGAAGTCCGGTTCGCCAGCAGCGTTGATCATCACATTTTCATACAAGGCGCTCTTGTGCACAAGCGCGTTGTACATAGCCTCCTGAAGCTTGCTGTCCACATCCGTTTTTACAAAGAAGTTGGCCTCCGAGCCGAACGCGGCACCATCTTTTCTGAGGAAACAGATGTCATCCTGGCAGACGAGAGTCCGTTCACCTTTTGACCAGTCCAGACCGAGTTGATGACACGACCAGGTACTCTTGCCGGTTGCTGACAGGCCGAAAAGGAAAACGCCATATTTTTTCAGCTTGTTGGTGCGAGGATCATGGATAATGACTACCTTGGTGCCGGCATGCAGACCCAGCATGCCAAGAGCATCGGCAGCGTACATACCATTGCGCAAGAAGCCCTTTTTGTCTTCACCCAGGTAATCCGAGCCCAGTACCAAAGTGAGGTTATAATCAGGCAATACCAGTGCCTGCTGGCGGAGGTGATGTTCTTCCGGAATATGAATCAGGGTGAATTCGGGCCCCGGCTGTTTGGTCACCGGCCCCATCGTGTGTCCCCACATGTAAGCCAGGCGGTAGTTTTTCAGGTCGGCCAGCGACACGTACAGGTTGCACTTGGGATTGTAGTCAGGATTCTGTCCCATCTGCCGCTGCAGACGTACAAAGGGCAATGTCTCCATCAGATGAAGGACCTTGTCCAACTCCGCTGGTGCCCCGGCGATGATTCGCTTCTTTTCGTCCGGCAGGTGGTATTCGCGGATCTTCTCTGAACCGAGGGTGACCGTCTTCTCAGCGATTCGGCTGGAGATTGCGGAGCGCCAGCCCCATGAGCCAAACTTGGTTTTTGTCCCTGTTTGCAGTGAGGGTTCACGCAGGTCCTCCAGGTTCATATCCACGATATTGGGGCCGTTCAGACGGCGCTGAAGATCGCGGTGAAAGCGATCATACAGCGCGGTATTGTATAGTGAGTCAGGCATCCGGTTTATTCCTTGGGCAGTATTTCTTCTTCGTTGAAGAAAAAGGCTACCTCGGTTCTAGCAGTAGCCTCGCTGTCCGATCCGTGTACTACGTTCTTTTCAATTGAGGTGCCGTATTCGCGGCGGATTGTATCATACCGGGCTTTTGCCGGGTCAGTCGCACCCATCAGATCACGCCAGCGATCGATAGAACCATGGCCTCCGATGACCATTACGACAATCGGCCCGGAAGTCATGAACTCCACCAGGGGCTTGAAGAAGGGTTTGCCTTCGTGGACGGCGTAGAATTTCTCAGCGTCTTCTCTGGTTAGCTGAAGGACTTTCATTCCCCGCAGGATAAGGTCCGCTTTTTCGATTTTGTGTATGATGCT
>JAOZPL010000246.1 GCA_029932795.1 Candidatus Zixiibacteriota bacterium
TGAAACGCTCCGGGATCTGCCGAATCTTGGACAAGTATTCGAACACACTCATCTGCCCGGCTTCCCAACCGGCAATCACCAGCTCCCTCTCATTGCGATCGAGTTGTTCCAGATCAAAATCAGATTTCGGAAGGCTGGCTAATACCTGGGGCGGATAAAGCTGCTCCCGCTTGCGTATCAGGTAATCGCAGGTAGCATGGTCAACCGTAATCGGGTACTTCTCCTTGATATAATCGAAATAATCTTCAAGAAGTCTTTGTTTTTTCCGGTTCTTGATTTGGTTACGAATCGACTCCTTGCTATCCTCAAGGCTGCCCCGCATTTCGTTTGGCGTTTTGTCCACTACCTTGATAATATGATAACCGAATCTCGATTTTACCGGAGGAGACAACTCTCCCGGTTCCATGCTGAACGCAGCCTCTTCGAACTCATCAACCATCGCCCCCCAGAGGAAAAAGCCAAGGTCACCACGGTTTCTCTTGGCCGTCGGGTCGATCGAGTACTCGTAAGCAAGCTGTTCGAAGTTGGCACCATTCTTAATCCGTTCAAACAGCATCTGGGCTGTGTCCGCGTTGCCAACAAGAATCTGGTACGCCCTGACCTTGTTCTCCAGATGATTGTAAAAATCCCTGATCTCGGCGTCACTGCAGGTAACCTTGTCGGCAATATGGCGGGAATACAGCACGTCCAGAAGGAATTTATCCTTGTTTGCCAGCACTACCCGGGCGACTTCCTCCAGCTTGTCGATGTTCTTCTCGTAAGCTGCCTGGATCAGCAATCTGGTTACAATCATCGTGTCCACCGCCTCCCGCCTCTTGGCAAACTCCTCTTCAGCTGAAGCGAAATTGAGCTTGGTGCGAGTGTAACGCTGGAACTCTTCCAGGCTGATCTTATAGTCACCGACTACGGCAACTGTTTTACTCCCGGAATCACCACAGCCTGTAAAGATAGCAAGGGTGAACAACGACAGGAATGCGAGACTGCATAAGGTACGCTTGAACATGTTTTGTATCCTCTGTGTTAAAAAGCTCATCTTTTACCAGTAAGAGTATCCCAAGTTCCTGTAGCTGATGTATATAACATAATCAGCCCCTTTTGCCAAACTCTTTTGCAGGCACAGAGCAGGGGATCATTCGAAATCCGACTCAAGGTAGTCCTTCGTAATCGACTGACGGCTAAGCCGATCAGAGAGCTTCTTGGAGAAATCAAGCGCCGAGTTTTCACCATATACCTTCAGCATATGGTTCATGGCGATGACCTCGGAAATCACCGTGATATTCTTGCCTGGTGATATTGGAATATGAACAATCGGTATCTGTACGCCGAGGATCGTTGTATATTTTTCTTCCAGTCCAAGACGCTCATAGTCTATAGTTTCCGACCAGAGCGTGAGGCGCACTTCCACCTCTATACGTTTCTGCAACCTGATAGCCCGAATGCCAAACAGTTCTTCGATGTCGATTATACCGACCCCTCGGATCTCCATGTGATGACCGAGCAGTTCCGAACCGCTGCCCATGAGTACGTCCGGAGCCACCCGCGTAATCTTAGCGACATCGTCAGCCACCAGCCGATGTCCCCGCTCCACGAGATCAAGGGCCACCTCGGACTTGCCGACGCCCGACTTGCCCGTGTACAGAAGACCAACGCCATAAACATCAACCAGTGTGCCGTGGACATTGGTAGATGGTGCGAAAAGATGATCCAGATATGCGGCCAGACGGTTGCACAGCGCCGTCGTGGTCAGCCGGCTGGAAAAAACCGGTGTATTGTGCGCGTCAGCGACATCTATGAACTCCAGTGACGGTGTTATCCCTTTGGAGATTATCACCATCGGAATGTCAAAGCTGAAGAGCTTTTCGGAAATCTCAATCAGGTGCTCAATCGGCAACTGCCTGATATAAGTCATCTCTGTCTCACCCAGTATCTGGATCCGCTGGTTGGCAAAACGCTCCAGGAAACCGGTCAATGCAAGACCCGGACGGTGGAGTTCACCGGTATGAACTTTCTTCTTTAAGCTGGCATCGGTGCTGTTGAGCAGGGTCAGTTCAAGGTCCTGATTGCGCTCAATATATATCTTTTCTACCGTAATCGTTACCATGACAGTTAAATATATGCTCGAACTGTTTGGTCGATCAAGAATGAAATAAGGGAAAAAAGACCCCGCCAGAACGGGGTCTCCAAACGACTGCTGTAGTTGCTGCTTGAAACCGACCTATTCAAGCGACTTTTTCAGATGCCGGAGTTCCTTTTTCATCTCCCTTAGTTCTTCCCGTAGCTTTTCCATCTGCTCCTCAAGGTCCTCGGCATCAAAGTAGCGATCCGTATCGAAATCCCTGTTTTTGAACAGGCGTTTCGCCTTTAGCCCGAGAGGAAGGTCCATTAAGTCAAGGTCCGAATCCACCCGTAGCCAGCGATCCCGGTCTTCACGCTCACCAACCTCAACCGATATCTTCTCTTTCCTTCGGTTGCGAATAACTGTAATGTCTACCTTATCTCCCTCGTCTCTCTTGCGGATGATTTTCTGAACAGATGCGGCATCATCCACTTCATCACCATCGACCGCGATGATAACATCACCTGCCTTCAGTCCCGCTTTCATTGCCGGGGAGTCTTCCTCAACTTCACTGATGAGCACTCCCCCGCTGCCAGAGACACCAAAATACTCCCCCAACTGCTCGGAGAGTTCCATCAGCATGACACCGATATAGGAGCTGGTACACATGCTAAACGAATAAGAATGACTCTTGCCTCTGGGAGCTTTTTTACGCGAAACCCACACGTCCTTTTCAAGCGACCGCCTCTTTCCCAGCGTCACTGCAATCTTCTTCTCACGCCCATCACGAAGGACCGTAACAACCACTCTGTCACCGGGCTGTCCGTCCTGAACCAGGTTCGTGAGCTCGTCTGCGTCAGCGACTTTGGCTCCATCGAAAACGATGATGATATCATCCTCCTCAATCCCCGCCTCATCAGCCGGCGAATCCTCAACTACCTCGTTAACGATAGCACCATGTTCGATCCTGAGATTAAAAGCCTCGGCAAGATCATGATCGACTGTCTGGGTATACACTCCCAGCCAAGTCACGGATTTACTTTGCTTGGCCTGACCGATACTGAAACACACCATCACACCAAGGATTGTGACCAGCAGTAATTTGGCGTTCCGGTTCATACTCACCTCTTTGTTTGAACGGTTCTCATCAATGTCATAGGTTCTTACGTCGATCGAACCGACTGGTTCCAACTTTTGACCACTTTGCCCAGCCGGCACCCCATGCTCCAGCACATCGCCCTCCTCCTCCCCAATATGATACCAGCCGGAATAGCATTGGCTGCGCTACTCTCGACCGTGAAGTGATATAGCCGATAGAGAAGAACCGAACCTCACTGGCAGGTCAGACAGATGACCGAATAATCAGTCGGGAGTATAGGAGAGACATGCCCCGCAGACCGTGCGGTACTCATTGGTAAGCCACTCGAGGCTCTCTCAAAGGACTACACATGAGATCGCGCCGACCTGCTTTGGAAGCCTTAGTTCCAGCCCCCGGTGCTGAAAATCTATTGACAGTTTGCCGAAAAGGGATATAATTGAGTCTTCCTCTCTGAGTGGGAGAGGTTTAAGAATCTGCTTAATGCACTCCCCTGTAGCTCAGTTGGTAGAGCAGCTGACTGTTAATCAGCGGGTCGCTGGTTCGAGTCCAGCCGGGGGAGCCAGATTACAATCCGCCAATTTGGGCGGTTCTTAGTTAACGCAAGACCCCGTGGGTTGAACCCCTCGGGGTCTTGTCATTTTCCCCGTATTCAC
>JAOZPL010000247.1 GCA_029932795.1 Candidatus Zixiibacteriota bacterium
CCAGCGCCTGTTCCAGTAGATCATGCCTATCGCAAACAGGCCAAAGATAACCGAAAGAACATAGAAAACGATCACCACGATACGGGGCGACAGACCGGCCAGAGCAAGGTAGTGGAAGAGATGGCGTCGGTCAGCCCCCATGATATTCTTGCGTGCTGCCAAACGACGGGAGATAGACACAAAAGTTTCCAGAAGCGGTACGCCAAGGATCAGCAGTGGTAGATACAGGGCCGCCGCCGTAAACAATTTGACAGGCACCAGCAGGGAGATGACAGCGAAATAGAAACCTAACTGAAGCGATCCGGAGTCACCCAGGAAGATTCTGGCCGGATACCGGTTGTAATAGAGAAAAACTGCCAGAAACCCAATCAGCACACTTGCCAGGGATATCACGACACTAATACCGAACAGATTTCCAATGACAGCCAGCGTAACCGCACCGATCAGAGAAACCCCGGCCGCCAGGCCATCAAGACCGTCGATCAGGTTAATGGCGTTACTCAAACCGACCACCCAGAGAACGGTTATCAAAACCGAAAACGGACCTACAGATACCGGGCCGACAAAGGGAATTGTAAGCGGGTCGATCTGGAGACCTCCGAGGCACAGCACCAGACCGGCGGCGACCTGTGCCGACAGTTTGATCCAGGCTGAAACGGGCGAAAGGTCATCTGAGAATCCGACCAGAAACACGATCAACGCCCCGGAGAAAACGTAGGGCAAACTGCCCACCAATCCCCTGAACAGATCGGAAAACAGCAGCGACGACAAGCCCAGCGTCACCCATACCGAAACGAACATCGCCGCCCCTCCCAGAATCGGCACTGGTCGTTTGTGCCGCTTGTGGCGGCCGGGACGATCCATCAGATCGTACCTGTTAGCAAGGCGTATGGCCAGCGGCAGCAGGAGAATACCCGCCAGCAGGCTGATCCCCAGTGCCGGAAGTGAAGTTCCCCAGAGCATGGTTACAGATGCCTCTTTGACCGGGGAATGACCAAACCCAGAAGGAAGTTCACAACCAGCAGAAGCAGCAACAGCATCATATTAGAGGTGCCGGGACGATGCTTGCGGAAGTATCTCCAGACCGAACAATGGTGATACCAGTTGCGTTTCAGATATCCAGAGTTGCTCCCCTGCTGCCAGTAATGTGTGCCTCCAGCCGCAGGAACAAACACGTTTGCAAAGCCTTGCCGGTCAAGGCGGAGTGAGAGATCAGTATCTTCCAGGTAGAGGAAAAAACGCGGGTCATACCCATTTACTTGTTCGAACACATCACGGCGAACCATTGCCATCGTCCCCGCCACCGCGTCGACAATCGTTGTCTGCGGGTAATCCGGCAAGGTATAGCGATAGTGGTGCCCCTTTCCGGAACGGCTCATTCCGGGCAAACGGGTCAGGAGCGACCCACGGGAAAAGAAAAGGTTTTGCAAAGTCGGGAACCGGCGACAGGTCGGCTGAAAGGTACCATCCGGATACCTCATTCGTCCGCCGGCCAGACCGATCCGATCCCGGTGAGCAAAAACTGCCAACAAACGCTCGATTCCATCCTTATCAACTTGAACGTCCGGATTAAGAAAGAGAAGATACTCACCACTGGCAGCCGCCGCGCCCTGATTGCACGCGGCTGCAAATCCTTTGTTAACGGGATTTGTCAAGACGGTCTGATTGGGAAAACACGTAGCGGCAACGCTTGGAGAATTGTCAGACGATTTGTTGTCGACCACGATGACCTCGTGGTCAATTCGATCTACGGCCCTTCTGAGGCTGTTCAGGCAGTCTTCCAGAATCGGCATGGAATTATGGGTGACAATAATGACGGAGACTCTACTGTTCGCTGCTAAGGCCAAGCTGCATCAACCGAGTTTCCCGAACATGGACTTAATCCGCAGCCACCAGACCATCCAGATGGCTTCGCGCATGATTTTTTTTGACATCTTTGATGACCCGGCAATGCGATCGACGAAAATGATCGGAATCTCTTTGATTCTGAATCCCTTCTTCCAGACCCGCATATTCATTTCAATCTGAAAGGAATAACCGGAGGAATTTATGCTATCCAGGTCAATAGACTCCAGAACACGGCGCTGAAAACATTTGAAGCCACCGGTCGCGTCTCGTACCGGCAGGCCGGTTATTACCCGGCTGTACATGTTAGCATAGTAAGACAACAGTAATCGACCCATCGGCCAGTTAATAACATTAACACCGGAAATATAGCGCGATCCGATCACCAGGTCATAATCCTGGATTTCCCGAAGGAAATCCTTGATATACTCGGGACCGTGCGAGAAGTCGGCATCCATCTCGAAAATAAAGTCGAATTGATTTTCGATCGCCCATCTGAACCCCGCAATATAGGCCTGCCCCAGACCTTCCTTTTTCTCCCTATGGAGAACTTCTACCTTCTGCTGCTGCGCCGCCAGCTTATCGGCGATCTCACCGGTCCCGTCAGGCGAATTATCATCAACAATCAGCACGTGAATCCTGGGGTCCAGCGGCAGTACAGCGTGGACTATTTTTTCTATATTATCCCGCTCGTTGTAAGTTGGGAATATGATCAATGCACGTTGCGTATGTGTCATTCGCCGGTGCCTTTCTCTTCTTTGCTCTCGATCCCGATCAACTCTCCTGCTTGTCGCGTCTTATGCTCTCCAATATCCCGATTGTCCTGCTGCGGAGATACGTAACCTCTTCCCTGAGCGCGGTCAGCCCTTCCGCCATGAAGCCCATCATGAACATTCCCATCCCCACGCCGATGAGAAGAACGGTCAGGATCAGAAGGTTCCGATCACCATGCCCGACCCAGTAACGCAGGTAGAGCGCCAGGATGCCTACCAACACGCCAAGGATGAACATGATCGATCCGGCAACCCCGAAAAAGAGAAGCGGTTTACGCAGGAAAGTAATCTGGAATTTGACCGCCAACATGTCAAGTAACCCCACGGGAATGCGCCATACCGAGAACTTTGAATCTCCCCACTTGCGATCATAAAGACGCACCTGGCGCTCTTCAATCCGGTAACCCTGCTGCGCCGCCAGAACGACCAGATAGCGGTGCCAGTCCTCCCGAAGAAAGATGTTCTCGACAACCTCACGGCGAAAAGCCTTAACCGAATTTAGGTCATGAACCTTCAGGCCAAAAATCACACGCGAAAACCAGTTATACAGGCTTGACACCAAGCGCTTCCTGTATTTCCCCTGCTTCCAACCGGTGCAGATATCAGCCCCCTTCGCGATCGGCTCCACCAGCGCCGGGATGTCTTCGGGATGATACTGAAGGTCAGCCGGGTAGAAAACAAAAACGTTCCCGGTGGCGTTGGAAAACCCGGTTTGCAGGGCCTCTGTCAGACCGCGGTTGCGCTGATGTGAGCTAAACCGAATGAAATCATACTTCCGGGCGTTCTCGGTAATCTTCTCCAAAGTGCGGTCGGAGGAGCCGTCATCGACAAAAACCAACTCACTTTCAAACGGTGCTTTCTCAAGCATCTCTGCGTATAACCTGCAAAACTCATCGATATTCCCCTCCTCGTTCAAGGCCGGCACAATGGTCGAGACCACAAAGTTGTATCCGTCTGCAGCCGCCAAACTCTCAATCCTTGTACTATCGATGTTCAGTCTATGGCGCCAGAGTATATAACTATCACCGCAGCACCCGCTCGTGATCGTTCAAATCCCGGGACCTTATAACCCAGAGACAAAGAACGCAGCTAAGGGCGAAAACTCAACCGCTTTTTACAGAAATGCTTAACACTGCCGAAGAGAACGGCCATGCTCCTTTCCATCCCGACAAGAAGGTC
>JAOZPL010000248.1 GCA_029932795.1 Candidatus Zixiibacteriota bacterium
GGCGTCTGGGGCGGGCCTCGGAAGATTTACGCGGCTATTAAGTTTGTGCTGTTCACGATGTTCGGCTCGCTATTGATGCTGGTCGCGTTGCTTTATATATACTTTGAGTATTACAATTATGCCGGTGAATACACGTTTGACTTGATGCAGATCATGAAAATGCCGCTGGCGTACCATCCGCAGTTGTGGCTTTTTGCCGCCTTCGGGCTGGCTTTCGCTATCAAAGTGCCCCTCTTTCCATTCCATACCTGGTTACCGGATGCCCATGTTGAGGCCCCGACTGCTGGTTCGGTTCTTCTGGCCGGTGTCCTGCTGAAAATGGGGACATATGGTTTCATCCGCATATGTTTGCCGCTCTTTCCGGAGGCGACAATTACTTACTTGCCCTATATCTGTGTACTGGCGGTGATTGCGATTATCTACGGCGCTCTGGTTTCGATGGTTCAGAAGGACATCAAATCACTGGTGGCCTTCTCGTCAGTGTCGCACATGGGCTTTGTTATGCTCGGTATGTTTGCCCTCAACCTGACCGGGCTGCAGGGTTCGGTTATCCAGATGATTAACCACGGCATCTCGACCGGCGCCCTGTTCCTGATTGTAGGCATGATCTACGAGCGGCGGCATACGCGGATGATTGCCGATTTCGGCGGGATTGCCAAGGTAATGCCTGCTTTTGCGGCGTTCTTCATGATTGTAACTCTCTCATCAATCGGCCTTCCGTTTACCAATGGTTTTGTCGGGGAAGTCCTGATTCTCCTGGGTGTATTCAAGGCCAATGTGGTTTATGCCGTGTTTGCCGCAACGGGTGTCATTCTGGCGGCCTGCTATATGCTCTGGATGTACCAGCGTGTTATTTTCGGTAAGTTGACCAATCCGGCCAACAAGAAATTGACCGACCTGACGGCCCGAGAAAAACTCATCCTCGCTCCTCTGGTAATACTGATTTTCTGGATAGGCATTTATCCCAAGCCGTTACTCGAAAGAATCGAACCGGCGGTGAGGGATGTTTTGACGCATGTCAGCACTGCCCGCACGGTTGAACTCGACGAGGACTTCGGCATACGAAAAATCCTTGTCGATCAGACAGAAGAGCCTGTTGATGTAGTATTCCATGAGGTGGAAGTCAGCGAATGAGAGAGGTTATAATATATACGAAAGAGGGCTGCCCGTTTTGTGCGGGGGCGAAACAACATTACGCTGAGCAAGGTGTGAAGTTTACTGAAATTGACGTCCACAAAACCAAGGGCGCCAGAGAAAAGGTTCTTGAACTCTCCGGTGGAAAAGCGATTGTTCCACTCATTGTTGAAAACGGCGAGGTGAAGGTCGGCTTTGGCGGCGGTTGAGGAATATGATCGCCGGCGAGTTCGTCGCGTGAGAGAAAATGACAGATTACGTATCAGCTCTATCGATTGACATCAGCCTGCTCTACCCGGAGATAGCCCTCCTGGTAGCGGCCTCGGTTATTCTTGTGACCGCTTTCCTCGGGAGAATCGCTCGTCTGGCTCCGGCTTTGGCTGTTATCGGGTTTGCTGTCTCGTTCCTGCTTTCCATTGAACAGTGGGGCAATCCAAAAGCCGGGTTCGGCGGCATGGTGACGTGCGATGACTTTGGTGTCATGTTCAAAATGCTTTTCGTTATCGTCTCTCTGCTCACTCTGTTCATTGCCTGCCGTTACTTCAAGGTCAAGGGAATCGACCGGCCGGAGTTTTATGCCCTGCTGTTGATTTCGACTATGGGCATGATGGTGATGGCCAACAGTACCGATCTGGTGGTGATGTTCCTGGGGTTGGAGATCATGTCCGTCCCGCTTTATGTTATGGCCGGGTTCAACCGCCACTCTTTGATGTCCAACGAGTCCGGTATCAAGTATTTCATTATGGGAGCGTTTGCCAGTGCGTTCCTGCTGATGGGCATCGCGTTTGTCTTTGGTGCCGCCGAAACGACCAACCTTCGGCGTATCGTGGCCGATTTCAATTACATTGCAACTAACCATCGGGTGTATCTTTATGCCGGTGTGGGTTTGGTCCTGATCGGTTTTGGCTTCAAGATTGCTGCCGTGCCGTTCCACACCTGGGTTCCCGACGTTTATGAGGGTGCGCCCACACCTGTTACCGCCTTTTTCTCGGTGGGGCCGAAAGCAGCCGGGTTTGCAGTCATGCTTCGGGTGTTCATCTTCGGGTTTGCCGATATTGGTCTGCTTACGGGTGCGTTCTGGATCCTGGCGGTTCTTACAATGACAGTAGGCAACATTCTGGCTCTCCGGCAGGAGAACGTTAAACGGATGCTGGCTTATTCATCGATCTCTCACGCCGGATACATACTGGTAGCGCTTACGGTCGGCGGTGCTGATTCGCTTTCTACGGCCATATTCTACCTTGTTGCCTACACGATGTTCAATCTCGGCGGGTTCGCGGTGGTGACGCTGCTGGAAACTCGCGCGGGGTGCAAATCGGATTTCATGGAACTGTCCGGGCTGGCCAAAACAAATCCGTACCTTTCCGCCTTGCTGGCGCTGTTTATGTTCGCCCTTGCAGGATTCCCGCCCACGGTTGGTTTCGTCGGTAAATTCTATATTTTTTCAGCAGCTGTCAAGGCCGGTTTTGTTCCGTTGGCCGTAATCGGTGTTCTCAATTCATTCGTTTCCGTTTACTATTACCTGCGAGTGATAAAGACATCCTATTTCGATCAACTTGAGGAAGGCCGCTTTGCATCGGTGACTGTTACGCCATCAATTCTTTTTGTTCTCGTGATAACGGCGGTGGGTACTCTCGGACTGGGCTTTTTCCCGCAGCGCCTGCTGGAGATGTCCCAGGCGGCAGTCTTCGCGTTTCTCTAACTGAACTGACCTGGCCTGACGCAAAATCAGATAAAAAGAAGAGAGGTCCAGTCAGGACCTCTCTTCTTGTGAGTGTTTTGTTGTGATACCCGCCCTGGACACTACGGGCAGGGATCCAACGGAGTAAAATCGATAAAGAGGTAGTCGATCAGTCCAGTCAGATCGTCGATGTCAACCAGAGTGTCTGTGTTGACATCTGCTTCCGCGGGACAACATAGCGGCTCAAACGAAATAAACATGAAATCGATGAGCCTTGTCAGATCGTCGATATCCACCAGGTCGTCGGGATCACAGTCCACGTTCCCGGTTAGTCCCAAGCAGCAGCCTGTATACTTGAAGAGAACCGCCTCGCTGTCGGATACCTGATGTTCCGGGATATCGCCGGCATCGAAATAGCTCAGGGCGAAACAGCCGGTCTCCTGGATGCCTATCAGTGCCGTCTCGTGCAGACCGGAGGACTCGATATCCCGGTACTGACAGAGGATGTTGCCGTCAGAGGTCATCACGAGTTCAAAATTACAGAGGCTCCCGAAAACATTGAAATTCGACGCCTGGTACCATTCGATAACCAAAGTGTCATTTGTAGGGCTTCGATACAGGTAGATTCCGGCAGACGGATACATCGGAATGTCAAAAATCAGGTCAGCGTAGAAGGGAGCAACAAATGTCGAAAACGGAGCACCGGGGATATCAAGCCCGGAGTAATACCCGTTGACGTTGACTGACGTATCGGTAAATGACAGGGCGCCGTTTACGGCTATGTAGACCGTGTCATAGAGAGTACCATAAAACCAGAAATCGAAACCAATGTGATGCGGGCCGGTGGTGCCGTCGTCAAAAGGATTCCCTCCGAAAGGATTGTAGTAGAAGAAGTCCGGTACTTTCGAGCCGAGATCTACCGCGGAGATCCAGTTGTAGGTTGGCCCGCCGGTGTCACCTGATGAGGCCGCGA
>JAOZPL010000016.1 GCA_029932795.1 Candidatus Zixiibacteriota bacterium
ACTTCTTTTCCCGAACCAGCTCGATGATATCTGTGGCTGGTTTGGCAAACTTCTCATTGTACAACTTGACCAGCGCGTCGAGTTGATAGTAGTGATTATCAGCAAAAGTTTTGCCGTGGCAAGCCACACAGACTTTTACCATGTTTGCGCGCTTCTGCCGCCAGTTGTCTTTGAACTTGGATACCGGCGGTCGCAGGGTCCAGCTGATTCTCTCCCCAACGTCATGGGTTGTTTTCATGTCAGTCGCGGCTGTCATGTGGCACGTTGCGCATGTAGGTGCCACAAAATAGTCAACACCAACAACCCACTCCGGAGAATCGAGGTTCATCTTGTGAATGTTTGAATAGTAAGTATTACCATGCTTCGATTCCTCGTATATTTCCTTTTGAGGATGGTCGGGGCCGAGGTGACACTTGGAACATGCTTCCGGTTGACGAGCCTGTGCTGCCGAGAAGGAGTGTCGCGTGTGGCAGGCAGTACATGATCCTTTAGAACCGTCCGGATTCAACCGTCCAATACCCAAATTGGGCCAACTCTTTTTTGACAACATGTTAGGCGAATTTCTGTCTAATTGTACTTTGCACCCATGGCAGCTCTCACATCCCGTAATTGCCACTGGTTCACCACCGGCGACATGGGCCAGGTAGGCGTCCTTTGAATCGAGAATTTCACCTGCGGTGGCATGATAAGAGGTTTCCACCTCGTGGGCTTCTTTTTCATGACACTTGCCGCAATCTTTTGGCGTTACCAATGTGGCAATTAGACCACCTTCATGCATATAGGCGTCGGGATCACCTTTTTTTGCCCCATGACAATCGATGCAAGTCACTTTGTGAGTGGCGTGCTGCGACATAAACCACTGATTGTAAAGACCGGGTGACTTGTCTTTATGACAAGTCATACACTTGCCAGCGACTTCGGCCTCTACTGCCGCCACACCGACCTGGATTGAGACTGCGAACACTATTAGCGCCAGTATCAAGAACGTTATACTCGGAAATCTTTTCATCTTACACCTCCTGCATTAACAAAAATGATAACTTTTCTCAGTATAAACAATTATAATAATTGATTATTCACAATACATTATCAATAAAAGAGAGTCTTTTCAATATGTGTTTTAAACGGACATCGCTCAAAGTTACCAACATGCTGATACTTACTCTTACAGCATCGCTTTCATATCCTCTTCCACAGTCGTGATTGGCTTGATGTTGAACTTCTCTACCAAGACCTTTGCTACATTGGGGGAAAGAAACGCTGGAAGTGTCGGTCCTAATCGAATGTTTTTCACACCCAAGTGAAGCAGGGCTAACAGCACTATGACAGCCTTCTGTTCATACCATGCAATGTCATACGATATCGGCAAATCGTTGATATCGTCAAGCTTGAAAACTTCCTTCAGCTTCAATGCCACCACAACGAGCGAATACGAATCGTTGCACTGGCCGGCATCGAGGACTCTTGGGATACCGTCGATATCACCAAGCTGGAGCTTGTTGTAGCGGTATTTCGCACAGCCGGCTGTCAGAATGATCGTGTCCTTCGGGAGTGCTTCGGCTAATTCGGTATAGTAGGATCTTGTTTTATGCCGGCCATCACAACCTGCCATCACAACAAACTGCTTGATCGCTCCTGACTTGATCGCCCCGACTACCTTATCGGCCAACTTCAATACCTGGTCATGTGCGAACCCGCCAACGATTGTTCCGGTTTCAATCTCGGTCGGTGGTGCACATGTTTTGGCCAGTTCAATTAATTCCGAGAAGTCTTTCGGCTTTCCATCAGCTCGATCCGGGATGTGTTTCATGCCGGGATATCCAACCGCCCCGGTTGAAAAAATTCTATCCTTGTAGGCATCCCGCACCGGGATCAGGCAGTTGGTGGTCATAAGGATCGGCCCGTTGAAGGAGGCGAATTCCTTGCCCTGTTGCCACCAGGCGTTGCCATAGTTTCCAACAAAATGGTCATACTTTTTAAACACCGGGTAATAGTTGGCAGGTAACATCTCGCTGTGGGTGTAGATGTCAACACCGCTGCCTTCCGTCTGTTTAAGAAGATCATCCATATCACGGAGATCATGACCGGAAATTAAAATACCCGGGGTCTTACGCACGCCTATGTTCACTTTGGTTATTTCGGGATTACCGTAGGTTTCCGTGTTGGCCTTGTCAAGTAGCGCCATCGCCTGTACGCCCATCTCGCCGGTCTTCATTACCATACCGATCATGTTCTCGAGTGACAGATCACGAGCCGTGGATTCCAGGGCTTCAAACACGAATCGGTAGATATCGTCATTCTGGTATCCCAGTACGGCGGCGTGCTCAGCATAGGCCGCCAGTCCCTTCAAACCGTAGATTACTAGTTCCCGCAACGAACGGATATCCTCATCTTCGGTTGCGAGCACCCCCACCTGACGGGCTTTCTCGTGGAATTCTTCTGCTCTATCGGAAAACCAGATCGCGCAATCGTGAAGTTCTTCAGTGAACTCTTTCCCTGATTCCTTTTTGTAGGCTGACAGGAAGCTTTCCCTAACGCGTTGTCGGACATTCAACCCTTCCTTGATGAGGGCAACGAACCGGTCATCATCGAAATTCGCATTAGTTATAGTAGAGAAAAGCGCTTCCGTAATAAAGGCAGCAGCGTTCTTGTCAAACGAACGGATTTCCTCTGCCTTTCTTCCCCAGACTGATATCCCTTTCAAAACATAAATCAACAGGTCTTGCAAACCGGCAGTCTTTGCGGTTTTCCCGCAGACGCCGCGTTTGATGCAGCCGGTGTTCTTGGCTGTTTCTTGACATTGATAACAGAACATATCCATGTTTCTAATCCTTTCTCTATTCTGTTCAGCTCGTCTTACTTTATCCCTATCATCATTGCGCCCGTGGAGGCGTCTGACGTTCAATCTCCCCCTTGATACCAATCGTGTGGACCTCGATAGGTACTTCGGGAGCCATCTCGTTGGAGGCCTGCACTGCAGCCTGGGCAATACCGTGACAGCAGGGCACCTCCATTTTCAGAATCGTAATGGAGCGTGGAGTAGCCTCCCTGAAAATATCCTTCAGTTTCTCGAAGTAGTGTTGGAGATCGTCGAGTTTGGGACATCCAACCACTACTGCCCGCCCGGTGAGATATCGAAAGTGAAAATCAGAAACCGTGAAAGGCACACAATCAGCGCAGATAAGCAGATCTGCGTTCTTGAGAAAAGGTGCATGCGGTGGAACCAGCATCAGTTGAACCGGCCAGTGACCTAACTGAGAGGGCATGACCGGCTGGGAACGGTCGGTTGTGAACGTGGAGGTAACCTGGGCTGTGGAATTCAATTGTTGCATCACTGAGCCCGGACATCCGCAAGGAAGCGAGTCTGGCCCCTTCCCATGATGCGATGCCGATAAATTCTGACCGGACCGAGTGTGTTGCTTCAGTTCAGCCAGATGTTGGGCGACAGCCGCTTCATCAAATTCCGTTGCTTCCCGCTCCTCGATAGTGATTGCCCCCTGGGGGCATTCCCCGATACAGGCGCCCAGACCATCGCAGTAGGTATCACTGGCGAGCTTGGCTTTGCCGTCAATTATTTGAATCGCGCCCTCGGCACAGGCCAGTACGCAGTCTCCGCAACCGTCACATTTCTCTTCGTCGATTTTAATAATGTTTCTAATCGCCATGGTGGTTTTCGTCCTCTCGTAATCAAGAGTTCATTTCCTGTTTTCTTCCTGAAGATCAAAGCTTTGATTAGATCAAACCTTGATTTAAGTCAAGAAGGTCAGTTTTTCTCGCCATTGGCGATTGCTTGCAGACGCTCAGGATCAAGAATAGTGATATTCTTTCCGTCGACCTTAACTACTCCCAGATTGCGCAGTTTCTTGAGATTTCGAGACAATGTCTCACTGATTGTACCCAGCGAGAGGGCCAGTTCGGTTTTGGAAATATCGAGAATAAACTGGTTGGAGCCGAACTGTTCGGCTTTTCTCAACAAGCGAGAAGCCAGGCGGGCAGGGACTTCCCGAAGCGAAAGGTCCTCAATCTTCTGGTTGAACTCGCGTACAAAACCTGAGAGGGCAGCGATCATCTTCAGCGACATTTGAGGGGAATCTCCGATCAGCCTGACAAACCGCTCCTTATGGAAAAACGCTACCATAGATTCGACTGTAGCCACTGCATTGGCAGGAAAAGTCTCCCCTTTAAACACAGCCGCCTCAGCAAACATCTGACCTGACTTAATATGGTGAAGGGTGTACTCTTTACCTTCAGGAGATGCCTTGTACACGCGAACAGATCCACTCAGAAGCAAATAAAAACCGATAGCGGGATCACCCTGAAAAAAGAGTACTTCTCCCTTGTTGATTTTCCGAATGGCTACGATCTCCTCAAGCGCCTTCAGTTCCTTCTGGTCAAGGTCCTTGCAAAGGTAACAATTATGTAGAAGTTCCAGAGCCTCCACAGATCAATAGTAAATCAATTGCACGGCGAAGGGCAAGAGACAAAAAGAGTGCTCCTCGCTATCAACCTGAAACACAAATCGAGGTCTTGACATTATGGTAATTGCATACCAATTGGAGGGAAACGCTGAAGCAGGGGAAGGCCAATATCTCAGCATCCTAAGTCAAACCCGGGTATTTGCGGCTCTGTCGGAAAGGTGGCGGCGGCAGTATTCGCCTCAACGACATTAGGTTAAGAAGCTCAATCATTGACCTGGGACCAAAGCCGATGATAGTTGTTACAGAAACAGAATAGTTTTGATGACAGTATAGATATGTATCGATTCAGGAACAGATTCAGATTTGTCTTGGTATTGATAGTCGCCCTGATTTTACCGGCAGTTCCTTATTTACAGGCCTGCCAGTTGAATTATGTGGGCAACGATCATGCTGAGTCATGTTGCTGTGGTTGTAGCTGTGGACAGGTCGAAGCCGAGGTTTCGCAGTGCGAAGCGCCCGTCCCGAAGAGCTTATGTTGCTGCAATATTTCGGAACCAGTGACCGAGACGGAAGTTCCATTTGAAGCGGGGCTGCGTCAAACTGTCAAGTTAGTCACATTCGCCGTAGTGACTTCGGCAACATTACCTATCGAGGTGCTGAAAACAGAACTGTCACAAACAACCCGGTCGAGCCGGCAATCGGCTCACGGGCCGCCTCTCTACCTTCTGAACGCATCCTACCTCATCTGATTATCTACTCTTAGATTATTCCGTGGGGTGAACCCTACATATATTTAATTTTCCAGTAGGAAATCCTTTATCAGGCAGAGAGTGTTCCTAGATAGACGCACGCCTTCAAATGCCAGTTTTTGGCCGTCAGGTGACCAGTCTACTCGCGTCGTGCCATCCAAGTCACTTGCCAAGATCTGTAGTCTGCGTGGTTCTCTTGAATCGAGGGGTAATATCCAAACTTCAGCGCTTCTCTCGCCGTATCCTGTGGAACCAACAGTGTATGCAATCTTAGACCCATCCGGCGACCATCTCAACGAAATCGGCAGAAGCCCCGGTTCTAACTCAACTAATAATTCTGTTACTCCGTCGCTCGGGGAAACAACACTGATACCCCGCACAGAATCGTGGTGAATGGAAGGATAAGCTATGAACTTCCCATCCGGGGACCAGTCGACCAGACCATCGGAATACGCGCAAGAATCGGACCAAGGTACCAATGTCATCACCTCTCCACCTTCAACCGATACAATAGCGAGATCACATGCTGATTTAACACCTGGCACAGTGCGCGAAAAGGCAATCCACTTGTCGTCAGGTGACCAGCGAGGAAACCAGTCCTCTGATGACCCATAAGTTAACTGTTTCGCCTCGCCACCCCCGGCAGATACCGTAAAAATGTGAGGAATCGTATCTCCCGCTCTTTGTGCATTGAGGGCGAGTGAGTTTCCATCGTGCGATAGATCGCACCCCCCCTCGTAACCCAAATCATCTAATCCGGTTATCGGGATTACCGATTCCTGTCCTCCGCTTAAAGGTGCCGAGCAGACTTTTTCGTGAGTGACATAAAACATACTGTCGCCACCTGTTGACCAGCTGGGGCACCGTGAATAAGACGGTCTGACCATTGTTGCAACACCGCCAGAGGATGACACCGTATAAATCGCTGCATGGAGTTCTGTTTCCGAAACGAATCCTATCTCATCGTTAGTGCTCCAACCTCCGATGAAGTCGTCAGAAGGTAATGGCAGCTTGATTACTGTGGGTGAATCAACCTGCTGATGGTTGTCATCTAACTTGACAATCAATATTTCCTTTATATCGTAGCCTCTTTGTCCTTCATATCCGGACCAATGACAGTACGCCATTCTCCTGCCGTCAGGCGACCAGACGGGACCGAACTCGACACCGGGCAAATCGGTGACCTGTACCGGAGTCCCTCCCCCTGCATTTACTACCCATATGTCGCAATCAGCCGCCTCATTGGCCAGACCGCACTGCTTGTTGCCTCTAAGGAAGGCAATTAATTCCCCATCTGGGGAATAAGTTGGATGGGCACAATAAGCAGAGTCACCGCGTGGTAAATCCACTAATCGTCTTATCTCAGCTCCCGTGACAGGCATCGCGTAGATACAGTCCCTTTGCGTTTCACCCGGAATTGGCGATGTGTGTGAATAGAAAGCTATCTCTTTTCCGTCAGGAGAGAGACTCAGACGATAATCATAGAAGGTGAGCCAGTGGGCACGGTCATGCTTGATGGGTAGTTTAAGGAGGTTACCACCGGACGATGGAATCACATACATGGAGCTCCAATAGGTGCCGGCACTGTCTTGATCGTCGGTATTGAATGCGATCCAGTTACCGTCTGCCGACCAAACCGGTAGACTCCCCAACGGCCATTTTATTATTGGCCCGGTTAGCCTTATGGCCTCACCCGCTACAGTAGAATCTGCCGGGCCGCGAGTAGGGGCCACCCATAGACAACTATCATCAGCTACATATGCTATTTTCTTACCGTCTGGTGATAGGGCGCAGTAATCCAAAAGTCCAGGCACACTTATCATCGAGAAAATCGGCTCTCTCGGCGTCTCCTCTTTTATCGGTTGTGTCAAGGGTAAGAAGTTGTCCATCAAGAAGAATGACAATTCTCCCGATCGGTAAGCCGCGAAGGCTATCTTCTCGCCAACAGGTGACCAAGAGATAGAATATGGCTTAGCCTGGCCAAGCCCTGTCTCCACCGAAGTGATACTGCTATCCTCAAGGGAGATTATCTGAATCTTCTTAAAGTCGTAGTCATAGGCAATCTTCTTTCCATCGGGTGACCAGGTCAGCGATGTTGTCACGTACGCTCCTTTGACATCAGTAACAACCTCTGGAGTACCACCGCTATTAGAAACTGTTTTTATAGTCATTGCGTCGGTATCTTGCTGCGTGTGCTCGTAAGATCGAAATGCAATTTTACCTCCGGCTGGAGACCAGTCTATTACTGACCAGGCTACGGAATCTTCATCCGTTGTAACCTGACGTGGCTCTCCGCCATCAATGGAAACGACATAAATGTTGCATTGATCGGTAGCCCCGTTGTCTCTTAATTTGGCACGTATAAACGCAACGGAATCACCTTCCGGTGACCAGCAGGGATAACAATCTTCAAAGGTTGATGGGCTGGATGTAAGTTGCCGGGGTTCACTCCCCTCACTGGACAATAGCCACAGGTGTGTGCCCTCGACACCTTCTTTCGTACCGGATATTACAATAGTCGATCCATCCCCTGAGATGTCATTCCCTGGTCCGTAGTAATGGGGGTAGAAGCGGGGCTCCCGATCGACCGATAGATGATGCAAAACCTTCGGTTTTCCGCCATCCGCCGGCACCCAGGCAATTTCTTCACTACCGCTGCAGAAAAAGATCCGTGAACCATCCGGTGTCCAGCGCGGATGCTCAGCCCGACCTTCAGGTGTAATTTGAACGGCTTGACCGCCTGATATGGGTACCGTGTAGAGAGCAAAATGTACTGGTCCCACAGCGCAGATTCCAATTTGGTTGTTAGTAGACCACCCTGCTAGTTTGAAATCCTGAGTTGGAGGCTCGATAATAATGGGGTCAAATTCTCCCAAGCCATCCTCTGGGACTGGTACAATGCCAATTTCATACTTACCTTCCGCAAACTCGTTTGCAAAAGCAATCATTCGACCATCAGGGGACCAGATAGGATCAAACTCCCATCCCGGCAAGTCAGCTACCAGAACTGGTTGACCACCCGAAGTATTGACAACATATACTGCTAGCTCAGGCCTCTCATATAACCTGACCGTAGTGTCAGTTGATTTTCGAGGTCCGCTACCTGCAATAAAGGCTATCTTTTTGCCATCGGGCGAAAAAACCGGTTCTCGTGAGGGAATGTTCGTGATTTGTCTTTCGTGCCCGCTATCTATTGAGACAGTGCGTATGAAGAGCGGAGACAACGGGGGGCCGGTATGTGGCTCGTTAAAAGGTTCGTCGGCCGAAGAATAAGCCAACATCGATCCATCAGGTGATAAGCTCAGCCGATAATTGACGATCCAGTTTCCGCGGTGAAGTTCCACCGGTATTTCATACGGTTTGCCACCTTCGGATGATACTACGTAAATCGCATGAGAAGTATCAGTAGCGTTACCATTGAAAGCAATTCGCTTTCCATCTCCTGACCAGGCCATATGGTTTATTCCACCATAATTCCATGCGTCGAACTGGTCTGTCAGTTTAACCGGTTCGCCTGCAATCTCGGGATCTACTTTTCCATGAAGTGGTACAGTCCAAACAGCATTGTCCGAACAAAATGCAAGTTGTTCTCCATCGGGGGACAACACCCCGTTACCCGGATAGGTTGGTATGCTTATCTTGGTGAACGTTGGATCGGGCCGCGTCTGAACTGTTGACTGCTGATCTAACACAGATCGATGTGCATGCTCGACCTGATAATAGGACCATAGCACGGCTGATACCACCACTACCATAGCTGCTGCTACAGCCAGCACTGCCTTGTAGTTTCTCCGTACATACTTGTAACCTCTTGTGAGCAAACCCGGACGTCGGGCTAGAATCGGATGACCATCGATGATCCGTTGAAGGTCATCGGCGAACTCTGCCGCAGTCTGATAGCGCAGGTCCGGATCGTGATGACACGCCTTCATCAGGACTGTCTCAAGGTCTACGGGAATACGACGGTTGGATTTTCGGGCTTCGGTGTAATGACCAGCCAGGATCTCTCCGATCAGCTTCTCCTCGCTGTCAGCCTTGAACGGTAGGGTCAGGGTCAAGGCCTCGTATAGCGTCACGCCGAGCGAATAGATATCTGTGCGTCTGTCAATCCCTGCCCGGTGCGCTGCCAGCAACTCCGGTGACATGTACTTCACTGTACCAATGAAATCACCCGCCCTGGTCATGCGCGTCATGTCGTCAGCGTGAGCAATGCCGAAGTCAGTGACTTTGAATTTCTTATCTGGATCGGACAGCAGGATGTTGTGGGGTTTGATATCGCGGTGAATGAAACCTTTGGAGTGAATATGTTCCAGAGCCCCGGCCAGCTCAACAAACTTCTGGAGAATGTCGTTGATATATTCTCGGTCGATGGTTCCGGTCACATCCGAACCGGCGGGAATCGATTCCCGGGCTTGCTTTATGAAATCATTGAGCGAACCACCCTCGGCCAGTTCCATGGCCAGATAACTAACCTTGTTCTCCTCACCCCGGGAATACACTTTAACGATGTTGGGATGATCCAACTGACCTGCAATCCACGCCTCACGCACAAACCGCGACTGGGCACGTTCTGAGATTTCGAGAGACGAGTGGAGTACCTTTAGGGCGACCGGGCGCTTCATTGACTCGTCATAGGCCCGGTAGATAGTCCCCATGCCGCCTGAACCAAGAGTCGCCTCGATCCTGAAATGACCAAGTCGCTCGATCCGTGGCCGATCGGGAGCATCACCAAAATCGCCCATCGATTCAGTGCGATCGCTGTCCCTATCGTCTGCTGCCATGGGTATCAACCCTCATCTCGGCTTTAATCTCGCTGTATAAGAAAAGCGGGACCACTCCATCTTGCAACTTAAATGAATTCGTGATAAACCGGAACCAAATCGGATTTGACATTTGGTGTTAACGAGGGATGCATACTTGCTGCCGAAAGGAAGGACCATATGTATGTATAACGTTATAGTAATCTACTGGCTGACAATGGCTTTTGGCGGAGGAGGTAGGATTCGAACCCACGGTACCATACGGTACAACGGTTTTCAAGACCGCCGCTTTCGACCTCTCAGCCACTCCTCCGGATTCATCCAGCACCTGAAATCTAATCTCAATACTCCCCAAGTCAAGATTTTGCTCTGTTTCAAATGGAATCCCCGGCAGTTGAGTGCTACCGCAAAGCCTGCAGAAAAAAAAGAGGGTGCCCGATGGGCACCCCTGATGCAAATGCAAACATGTTACGTTTAGCGATATTCTCTCACATAATCCGCGACACCATGCCAGATGGGGCTGGTGACCTGGTCGGGGCCACAGTAGCCAGTGTATGACCAGGAACTGGTGCCATCGTTATAGGTCCCTGTCACGTACCGGTTGGAGAACACAAAGGAGATTTGCCAGTTGCCGTCGATATTCAAAGAGTCAAGTACTTCTCCGCCGCTGGTGCACTCGACCGTAAGGCCGAGGTTCAACACGATAGATCCACTCGGCGGGCAGCTTTCTTCGTACTGGGCCAGCGAGTCGAACAGCAGATCCGTGAATGTCTGGCTCATAGTGGCCCCAATTGCACAGGTATCGAGCTCCTCGGAGATGTAGATCGCAATCGTGTCGCTGGTGTTCCCATTGACCGTGAAGTCTCCTTCGTATTCACCCGTAAGATCCAAACTCGCGTGAGAGCCCATACTAACACCGAATTCCGGTCCGGAGGCGATACTGGCCGCAAAGTGACAGCGAATATCAAGCTCGGTCGTGGTACTGTTCGGGTATTGCATATACTCTGTACCATCACCAAACCTGAGAGAATCGATGCCCTCAAAATAGAAGGTATCGGCTTCGTACTCATCGTACCATTCAATCATGGTAGCCGTCAACGTAAAGATGTGCCAGAAATCTGAGTACTCATAGGTAGCTATGACAAGCGAGTCGATATCACTGCTGCCGGCCACGAACGGGTGTGGCGACCTGGTCGGCTCCGGAATGGAGTCGATGAGATTAAACGCGATATCCAGCAGGCCCTGGTCGTAGCTGAAGATGCCTTCGCCGAACATCTCGCTGACTAACTCGAATCTTGCAGTGTCGACGACACCGCCCGTAACGTCGTCCTCATCCTCCTCGCATCCAACAAAGGACACCAGGACGATCATTGCCAGGAGAAAGCCTCCCAGGAAAAGAATACGCTTCATTTGAAATCCTCCACGACTCTTAAATGCATACCTGCGTTTCCATCACTATATCGGTCAAATGTACAATAATTCTTACGCTCCTTACAAACAATAAATACAGAAAACCAACAAATAACTGGTCTCAGGGGGGCGCCTGTGGGCCACCATACAGGCCAATGTGCGATACACTCCCGGCAGTGTTGTAGATAGTGGTGTCGCCCGCGTGAAGAGCCGGCGAGTCGGCCTGCAGACGGAAGGAGCCGTCACCAACAAACATCGGGTCAACATTCAGGTTGCCGTTTATGCCGGTCTGGTCCCAGATAGCCTCGTATTCGCCGGCCTTGTTGTTCCAGACGATATTGTTGCGAAAGACCCATTTGGCCCAGTCGCCATAGTTCCATACGCCCACGCACGGGCAGACCCACTGCTCCCGCCAGCCGTTTTCAACGATAATGTTGTTTATGAAACGCCCCCGGCTCTCGGTGGACCATGGCGCCACACCGCAGTTGCCGTTGTGATAAACAACATTGTTGGTCGCCTCCATAGTGGACTGACCGGTGCCAATGATCCCCCAGCCGAGATTCTCATGCACCAGGTTGTTGCGAGCCACAACAAGTGAAGTCCCGAATGAACCAATCCCCTTCCAGTAGGCTGAAATCTCGTTCCGGTAAGCCACGCAGGTAGCGTCCCAGGTCACGCCGATACCGGCTCCACGGCCCTCTTCTATGATGCAGTCGGTTACGATCGCCGAAGCCCCTCGATAGAGCGCGATACCATCCCAACCGTTGTTCACAATGTGGCAATCGCTTATATAAATCTCCGCTCCTTCACGTCCGAAGATGCCGCCGATCCCAACTACAACTGCGCTGTCTGAGGATCGATGGGTGTTATCGCGGATGTCCACCCGGTCAATATGCACTGTAGATTGGCGGACCACCACTCAGGCGTCAGTGGCGTTGCCGTCGTCGTCTCGTCTGCCGCCGGTGACAGTGAAATTCTCAAGGACCGATCCGGCAGAGTTTTCGAAATAAACTCCGTACCCGGCGTTTGTGACCAGCCTGGTCTCGGATCGGTCGGTACCAATAATAGTGAGCGCCTTGTCCTTGACGATAAACCCATAGCTGGCCTTGGCGCCGTCTTTCGGATCAAGGCAGTTGCCGCAGAGCGGGTCGTCAAACGGTGTTGGGATAGCCTCGAAACTCTTGGCGCCAAGTATGAGCGTATCGCCATCGCTGGCGAAGTCTATCACCGACTGGAGATCTGAACCGCGCTCAACCATCAGACGTGCTGCCAGCGCGAAACACGGCAGCGTGACAACGAAGGTAAAAACGGTCGTGATCCGAATCCCTTTCCTACCCTAACCAAAAACATTGTCCGGATTCCGTCGCAATATAAAAGAGAGCCCCGCTGCTTTGCATCGTCCCGTGCCCGACCCATCACTTTTCCCTCCTCTTGATGATGTACAGCTTCCCGTTGGCAAAGAAGGCGATGTTCCTGCCATCCGGTGCATAAGTGGGCGCCATACCATTGTCAATCCCGATGAGGGTGTCAAGAATCGTGAATTCATTGGTAGCGTAGTTGATGGTGCCTATCCTATTCACGATGTATGGATCTAGCTCTTGACCATCGTCACAGCTCACACAGAACAATGCCTCGGTGGCCCTTGGGTTTAACGATGCCCAAGGAAAATCACACCCGACAGTACCCTCAGGATATTCTCCTATGAGACTGTTCATGATAATTAACGATGAATCGGCGAGCCTCGTAATGACTCCTCTCATGAGTATATGGGATCTGTTCGGAGATCGAACAGAATCCGAATAAGATCTGTCAAAAGCCCTGATAGAATCTTTGAGATCAGCCCTCACCACATACACATCGCCCCCGGTCTCGGGGCTGTAGGAGCCGGTTCTCCTGTATATATGGTTTTTCTCGGGCAGAACTTGTTCCTTATACGCGCTCTGCACCAGATGGAGTTGCCTTCCACCATCCTTTTCGACATAATAATAGGCGTTTCCTTCTAAGGTCAGATATGGGCCTTCGACCCATGTCTGCTCCGGTTTTGGCTGATAGCCACGTCTCCTAACACATTCCGCCAGAACCGTCCGCTCCCCGGTGTTGATGTTGAAATTGGTCAAGCGTGTGAAGATCGTATCATCCCCCGCCTTTTCGTAAACCAGGATTTCCTGGTGAGATAACCATTCGAATCTACCGGGGCTCATCTCCACCTTCGCTGCCCTACGGCTGTTGCCAAGAGTGTCGGCGATCATCAGATAGCCAAAGCTGAAATAGGCTACCCGATTGCCGTCCGGCGACCATTTTATGGGGCTGTACAAAGGACCTCCATTAAGTGGTCCTACCTCGACAACCTTCGTGATTTCATAGCCAGCGGCCATGCAGACGCTGCTGCTCAGAATGACAAGAATCGCCATTCCAACTGAAAGAACCCTCATAAGAAACCTCCAGGTTGACGCAGGGTCGTATCCTATGCTTCTTCCCACGTACGCGTCGCCCGCCTGACGTGTGGGATGGTAATAGAGCCTCCTACCACCAGCCCGATCGCCATCACCTCGTCAAACTCCCTGTCCGTCACACCGTTTTCCTTAGCCTGAATAACGTGGTAGGTGATACAGTCATCGCAACGCAACACCAGTGACGCCACCAGACCGAGCAACACTTTGGTCTTGGCATCAAGAGCCCCCTCCCGGTAAACAGCGCTGTCCAGGGCGAAGAA
>JAOZPL010000249.1 GCA_029932795.1 Candidatus Zixiibacteriota bacterium
ACACGGATAATGACAACCGTCACTCCGGCCGGTCCGAGATTCTTCTGGCCGCCGGCGTAGATGAGCGAAAACTTGTTGAAATCGAGCCGCCGTGAGCAAATATCCGAGGACATGTCACAGAAAAGCGGCACGGCGCCGGCATCCGGCCACTCGTGCCACTGCGTGCCGTAAATCGTGTTGTTGGAAGTCAGGTGCAGGTAGGCAGCGTTGGGGGGGATGTTCACCTCTGATGGTTTGGGGATGCGACGGTAGCTCTCCTCTTTCGAGGAGGCAGCCAGGTGCATCTGACCGATGATCTTGGCCTCTTTGATTGCCTTGGAGGACCAGGAGCCGGTATCGACATAGGCTCCCACCTCGCCCTCGCGAAGAAAATTAAACGGGATCATGGCAAACTGAGTGGAGGCACCACCACCGAGGAACAGCACCTTGTAATCCTCAGATAGCCCCATTAGCTCGCGCACCAGTGCCATCGCGCTGTTGTTGATCTCATCATACTCAGGAGAGCGGTGCGATATCTCCGTCACCGACATACCGGTGCCGCGATAGTCCAGGAACTCGCTTTGAACGGTCTTAAGAACCTCCAGTGGTAGCGCGGCCGGTCCCGGATTGAAATTGATGATTCTGTCAGCCATTGTATTGCCTCATGAAGTCTGTTTATGTTATGTCAAGTACCACTATTTTCGCGTTACATACTCTCCGATAATGCCGTCGATCATGGTGCCTATCCGAAGCATATTCTCCTTGGTGGAGGCACCAATATGCGGGGCGAAAATACAGTTCGGTGCATCAAAGAGTGGACACTCTTTCGGCGGCGGATCGGAGTACCAGACATCGGTGGCAAAGCCGCCGAGCTTGCCGCTTTTGAGCGACTCAGCCACATCTTCCTCAACCACACACTTACCGCGACCGGCGTTTATTAGATAAGCACCATCCTTGAATCCCGTGAGTGTCTTCTTGTTGATCATCCCCTTCGTGTCCGGGAGCAGCGGCATGTGCAGGGAGATATAATCCGCCTCGCCAAGGACTTCGGTCAGATCGGTTCTTATCTCGGCAAAATCGGAGAAATAAACATATGGATCAAAGCCGAGAACTTTCATGCCGAATGCCCGGGCGCGGACCGCCAGCGCGGTGCCGATACGACCCATGCCTAAAATAGTCAGGGTCTTGCCCATCAGCTCAGTGCGGGTCAACTCTTTCTTCAGCCACTTGCCTTCACGCATGGAACTGTCGGCCCGGCACAGATGATTGGGCAGCGCGATCATCATGGCAAACGCCAGCTCCGCCACAGCAACGGTGGACGCATCCGCCGTATTGTAGACTGCGATCCCCTTTTCCCTGGCGTACGCAAGATCGACATTGTCCAGGCCGACGCCACCGCGAATGACCAACTTGAGATTAGGAGCCGCATCGATATAGTCTTTGGTAACTTTGGTCTTGCTTCGTACCAGCACCACCTCAGCATCAGCCTGGCGGTTCTTGTCCGCCGTAACCTCGCCGTATTTCTCCAGCCGACCAGGCAGGCTGGGGTCGAAGGCATCCGAGATAAGTATTAGCATAGCGTTCCTTCCTTATCTCCTTATTCTGTTAACAGGTTAACGACCATGCCGCTGCGAAGCTTCGGCTCAAACCAGGTTGATTTGGGCGGCATCACCTCGCCAGCATCGGCCACCGCAAGCAATTGTTCTATAGAGGTTGGATAGAGTGTACATGCCAACCGGTATTCGCCGGAATCAACCCGCCTGACCAGTTCTTTCGTCCCCCGGATACCGCCGATAAAATCGATACGCTTGTCGGTTCGAATGTCAGTGATGCCGAGAATCGGGCTGAGCAGATTGTCCGAAAGAATAGCTGTGTCAATAGACCTGGTTGGGTGGGAAACATCGAAACTCCCCTCCCGAGCGGCAAGCAAATACCACTTGCCTTCGCAATAAAGGCCAAATTCGTGCGGCCTGTCGGGGGCCCGCTCATTTCCGATGGGTGTAACGGTAAATTTTTCCTCGGCCCGTTTCAGCACCTCTTCCCTGGTGAGACCATTGAGGTCCTTGATCACACGGTTATACGGGAGAATGTGAAGTTCCGTATCAGCGAAGAGGACGTTGAGGAAGAAGTTGTAGATTTCCTCGCCGGTGTGGTTCTGATTTTTCTCGGCATACCGCCGGCAGACCTCAGCCGCAGCCTGACTGCGATGGTGCCCGTCGGCGATATAGAGAGCCTCAAGCCCGGCGAATACCGACATGATTTCCCTGACAGTTTCATCCTCATCAACCACCCACAGCTGGTGCCGGACACGATCCTCGCTTTCGAATTCGGTGATCGGGGCTGTCGAGGTGATCCTCTTGAATACCTTGTCGATCGATGCGTCAAAACGAAAAGTTGAAAATACCGGCCCAACTTGCGCTTCGAGAAAAGTTATATGATCAGCCCTGTCACGCACTTTCTCAGGGCGAGTGTGCTCATGCTTCTTGATCCTGCCAGCGTTGTACTCGGCTACCGAAGTCAGCGCCACCAGGCCGGTTTGACTCCTGCCACTCATGGTGAGCCGATAGATATAGAATGAAGCTCTGGGATCACGAATCATGATTCCCTCGCCCATTAGCCGCGCCAGGTTCTCTTTGCCTCGCTGGTACACCTCCTCGCTGTAGGGATCGGTGCCATCCTCAAGCTCAAGTTCCGCCTTGTTGACACGAAGGAACGAATTGGGATTTCGCCTGGCTATCTCCCTAGCTTCCAGGGTACTAACGACATCGTATGGGGGACAGGCGACTTCACAAGCCATATCCGGTCGGGGACGCAACCCGCGAAAAGGACGCACTATAGACATGGCAACACCTCTCTAAAAGTCAGCCACGGAGACGATTTCACAGCGCCGCAATTATAACACACCAGAAGGAAAACTCAACCGAAATCGTACTACGAAAAAAAGAGGCCGGCGTTGCCGCCGACCCCTCTAGTGGTCGTCCTCAGTGACGAAGCCGTCTACTTCATATGTTTGGAGACCAGTTTGGTCATCTCAAACATCGAAACCTTCCGCTTGCCGCCAAAGATCCTCTTCAACTTCTCATCGGCATTGATCATCCGACGATTCACCGTGTCCTGCAGTTTGTTCTTCTTGATGTACGCCCATATTTTCTTGGTCACCTCGGTACGCGGGATCGGCTTCGCGCCGACTACGGCACCGAGAGCATCCGTAAGCGTCATGGGGCGCATGAATGCAGCACTCGGTTTGCGCTTGGTGGCTTTTTTCCTGATGGTTTTCCTCTTGGCAGCCACTTTCCTTCTCGGAGCCGCTTTACGTGTGGAGGTTTTTCTCCGAGTAGTAGTCCTCTTGGCTACCTTTCTCTTCGGGGCGGCTTTCTTCCTGGTGGTTGCCTTCCTGGCTACCTTTCTCCGCGGGGCCGCCTTCTTCCTCGTCGCGGTCTTCTTGGCAACCTTCCTCCTGGTTGTCGTCCTCTTCTTGATGGCTACCTTCTTTCGGACTGTCGTTTTCTTCCTGGCAGCCGTTTTCTTTTTTGCGACTGGCTTCCTCTTGGCAGTCGTCTTCTTCTTGGCATACGCCATGTCGTTACTCCTTTAGCCTTGCGGTTTGCTTTAGGTTGACTTCTCTATTCCTGTTCAACTCTGGATAAAAAGACAATCCCCGATGCAACAAAACTAGTTCATCCGAACAAAACATATACCCCGTGTTGAACCTTTGGCAAGAAAAATATTCACATTTTGCAAAAAAAATCACATTCTCCTCCGAGGAATCACAAGAA
>JAOZPL010000250.1:0-1955 GCA_029932795.1 Candidatus Zixiibacteriota bacterium
AGGGTTGTTTTTGTCACGTATCGGTTCGCGGCGTTCGGCCAGGTCCGCACCCGGTGTCTTTTCTGCCTCTTCCGCAGGTTTTTCAGACTGCTTGGCCTCCTCACCGGAGCAGCCAAGGGCTACCGCAAGTACCAGGGCTCCGATGTTCAAGAGCTTTTTCATTGGAATCCTTTCTCGTTTCTTGCGAGCCCGAATATATCCTGCTATTATATGAGTGTCAAGAATGAAATCAACCGACAGCTATTAACGACAAACTACCGAATCCGTAACCAGGTTGAAAGCCGACTGATCGGGGCTGCGCAGGATGATAAGGCGCTCATGTTCGTAAGATGAATCTCGTGAATGAAACGATCTGCGGGATCTGGCTCATAATCCGTGTAGCAGGTCAATCCAATGCTGAACCATTCGTACCGCCAGTAAGGAGGTGGAGGTGAGAGGTCGGCAACAATCGAGTCAGGCTCTCCATAGACAAGATAGACATCACTGATGTTTGAGCCGATTCCGATTGAGTCTTTCGTCGTTCCCTTATAGTCATTGGACGGCTCGGAGTCCTCATTATCGTTGACGATAATCTCAAGGATTGGTTCCCAATCGTGGGCGATCTCATCCTCGTCAATATCTTCCAACACAAATACAACGCCCAGCGATTGTTCATAGTCAGCTATAAACAGGAAATGCGTAGGGTGAACAATCAGCTCGTCCGGCAGACCGTTCAGAGCCTTGATCATTCCGTACTTTTCGTTCAGGAGAAGGTACTGCCCCTGGCCGTCCATTCCGGGAATGAGGCAACTCCGACGAACGATAACGTCAACCGAGTCCTTGCCCGCCGCCCTTGCCCGAATGACCGCATGTCCGAGGCTGTCTGTGAAAGTGTAACTGATGGTTGCGATGCCGCTGCCATCGGATTGTACGGCGTCCGGAGAAATCGTACCATCCCCCTCGACCAGAGAGAAATAGATCCACTGGTTGGGAAAATAACTGCCTTCGTCATCAGCAACGGCAAACTGAAGCTGCGGCGATACAACAGTCTCTCCCACATCCAGCGTATAATGCCACCCATTGACAGCAACCACCTGCGTACCAGCCACGTTTACCGCAATGCTTATCGCCTCCGAGTCCACTGCCAGGGAATCATCGGTAGCGAAAAAGGTTACGCTATGTGTGCCCAGGTGAGCATAGGCAGGGGTCCAGTCAAAAACACCGCTGCCGTCACCGTTGTCCGTAAACGTGGCACCGGAAGGAAGGGAACCAGTGCTTAGGTCCGGAATAGTACCATCCGGATCAATTGCCGTGATGGTGATAATCAGGTTTATACCCTCTGTAGCTGTCCTATCACCGATGGGAGCAAGAAACGGAGCCCGATTGCCAACCTCCGGGCCATTCGGTGAATCACTGTTGTCACAGGAGGCGAGAATAACAAACACCAGAAGAAGACTTGGAAAAATTCGCAATACGATGGCTGCCTGATGTTTTACATGAGATAATAACATAAGTTAACTGCAGGTATTTAACGCAAATCCTGTGCCTAGATATACCAATAGAGCATGTTTGAAACAGACAATCCAGCCTGGAACCGTACGATTACGGCCTGAACCAGTATCTTATGCCCGCCCCGATCTGGAGATACCGAGGCCGGTCATCGGAGGCCACCATGTTCCAGCTATTCACCGAGGAAAGAGTAACCATTGACCTGCCTTTGGGAGCAGACCAGAGCTTGAGATCAGCCCCGAAATTCATGCTGAGGGCGATGTTGAGGTCGCTCTCGGAATCAAAGCCTTTTGGGTCGAAAACCGTCAAGCCTGGGTTCAAACTCAGTCCAAAATAGGGCGACCAGACCTGTTGCCGCAGTCTCAAGAAATAATAGTTAAGATTGATGTCAAAATCCACCTGATGGAAATCGACACCACCACTTCCGAATACCAAGTTATGCTCAATCTTGGTGTAGCGAAAGCCAA
>JAOZPL010000250.1:1965-3749 GCA_029932795.1 Candidatus Zixiibacteriota bacterium
TCTCGGAATCAAAGCCCTTGGCGGAGGCAGTCGTAAAACCGGCGTTGAGTCCAGCGCCGAAATAGGGACTCCACCACTGCTGGTGGAGGTTCATAAACTGATAATTCAGGTTGACGTCCAAGTCATATTGACTGAACTCCAGTTTGGAGGGATCAAGCTCGAGTCCATCATCAGTCTCGATCTTCGTGTAACGGAAGCCAACCGATACAAGAATGTGGTTGTTTCTTAACTGGCCATACGAAATGCCCAGCGAATAGCTGGGATCAAACAGCTCGTCTGCGTCAATCTCGTCTGGTCCGCCATTGGCCACGCACGGCACCGGCCCGATGCCATCATACGAACCCAGAGGGGAAGCGTATGTACCGAAGAACTCCAGCATGTTCATCCTTTTTGCCACTCGCACCACACCAAGGATGTCGGAGCTGATAAAGAAAAACAGGGGAATCACCAGCAATAAAATGTTTCTAAATCTTGACATGTTGTCTCCTAATGCGTTACAGGACCTTGTTAATTTACCATATGGATATGGACGTATCCTGTCAGCTACAACCCTGCGATTGACCTGCTGTATTCTACACAGCAGAACAGGAAACGCTCCCGGAAAATGTCAGCCTGTCCACGCTCATACCAGGACGTCACCCTGGGGTAGCATTAACCCCTCTCGGTCACTAATAGTACGGGGTCTCGCCGCCGGTGTGGTCGGTGACATCGACCACCTCAGTGACATCGGGGAGAATCCTCCGGATCACGTTCTCGATTCCATTATGAAGAGTCATTCTCGCTCCGGCGCAGCCCTGGCAGCCACCGGCCAGCCGCACATGCACACTGGTTCCGACTACATCAGCCAATTCCACCCGCCCGCCATGCATAGCTAATGACGGGTTGATTTCCGTCTCAAATAAGTGTTCTACCTTCTGCCGGATGTGTTCCTCAGAGGCCTCTTTTTTCGTCACGTCGGCGGAAATTAACTGCTTTCCGGAATCGATCTGCTCACGGAAGACTGTGCTGATCCGATCCCGAAGATCAACCCACGGCTCCGGCGTACTCTTGGTAATACTCAGAGTATTACCGGAGACGCTTATCTCACGAATGCCGTCAATCTCGAACAGCGCTTCCATAAGAGGCGAGCCCTGCGCTGCCTTTTTGTCTCGGCAGTTGAAAGTGCCGTCGGTGAACATCGGGCGGTCTACGATGAACTTGCAGACCTGCGGGTCCAGTGTCGGCTGATATTCAATTCGTATGTTTTCGGTGTCATCACTCATAGGCTGCCATCCTCTCGTATAACCTCTACCTGTAGCTCTTTTTCTAAGAGGAAGATACGGCGAAAAGGGGTGGCGGGTCAAGGCTTTTAGTTTGTACACAACGACGGGTTTCTCACTCTCAATGCTTCGTTCGGAATCCGACCTGCTGAAAGATTGAGTGGGAAAGAGCCAACAGAATAGATATAAGGCGGCAGACCAGGAGGTCTGCCGCCTACGAAACACAATTCACTAGAACCCGATAGTCAGTCTACAGATTCTTGATGATGTTAGTAGCGTACTGAGAGGTGCCGATTTTTTTGGCGCCTTTCATCTGCCGCTCCAGATCATAGGTGACGGTCTTCTGAGCAATTGTCTTTTCAATCGCCCTCTCGATCCGTTCACCCGCCTCGGTCCAGCCGAGATAGTCCAGCATCATAACCGCCGAGAGAATCAGCGATCCCGGATTGATAACGTCCTTATCGGCATACTTGGGTGCGGTGCCATGGGTAGCCTCGAACAACCCGATGTAGTCACCGATATTGC
>JAOZPL010000251.1 GCA_029932795.1 Candidatus Zixiibacteriota bacterium
TCTTCAGGTTTCTAGTGGCCGTTGATTTCAGCTCAGCAGTGTCTTGATCTCTTCCACCGATGGCACTTTGCCAGAAATCTTAACCGCACCATCTACCACCAGAGCCGGTGTCATCATCACACCAAAAGACATGATTTCCTGTATGTCTGTGACTTTCTCGATATCCGCCTCAATGCCAAGGGAGTACACCGCCTCTTTGGTAACTGCCGCGAGCTTCTCGCAGTTGGGACAGCCGGGGCCGAGCACTTGAATCTTCTTCATCTCCTATCTCCCATCAAAAAAAGTCCCATATATCAAGCCGCTGGTTGTCGCCATCACCACCACCAGCAGCACGTATGTCACCGTCTTCTTCGTACCCATCACACTGCGAATGACCAGCATATTCGGCAACGAAAGAGCCGGGCCGGCCAGAAGAAGCGCCAGCGCCGGGCCTTTGCCCATACCGGCACCGATCAACCCCTGCAGAATCGGCACTTCGGTCAGGGTAGCGAAATACATGAAGGCTCCCACGACCGAGGCAAACAGATTCGCACCAAGGGAGTTGCCACCCACAGCCCGGTTGATCCACTCCGAGGGGATGAGCCCCTCGTGCTCCGGGCGGCCAAGCAACAGCCCCGCCACCAGCACGCCGAACAACAACAGCGGCAATATCTGTTTGGCAAAGCCCCAGGACTGTGTGAACCATTCACCGGTCTCGTCCTGCCTTGTGCTCGTTATCACCGACAGGCCAATAGCGGCGATTGCGAAAGGTATCATCGGCTCCTGCGGAAAAAAGAAAGCCAGCAACGTTGTTAAAGCTGATACTGCGAGTACCTTCCACCATGTCAGACGGAACCAGGTCACAAGCATGACGGCGAAAACAATCGCCACGATTCCGGTTATTATCCATTTGGCGGAGTAGACAGCGTGCCACAGGCCTATGGTCTCATCAGGCTTGCCCCAGTTTGCGAAGACAAGTATCGCCACCATGGCCGCAAAATAGGCGGCATTCTGCCAGAGGCTGCGTTGCCCCTCCGATTCAGGCATCACCGGTTGCACAGAGGCCTTCTCTGTCTCCTCTTTTCTGAAGAAAAGATGCATCAGAAGACCGATCACGACGCTGAAGACAACCGCACCGATAACGCGGGCAATGCCAAGCTCCAGACCCAATACTCGCGCCGTGAGGATAATCGCCAGAACGTTTATGGCCGGGCCGGAGTAAAGAAATGCTGTCGCCGGGCCAAGGCCGGCCCCCATGCGGTAGATGCCGGCAAACAGAGGCAGGACCGTGCACGAACAGACAGCCAGAATAGTACCCGATACCGATCCCACACCGTAAGCCAGCACCTTGTTGGCTCTGGCGCCGAGGTACTTCATAACCGATGCCTTGCTGACAAAGACCGCAATCGCCCCGGCAATGAAAAAGGCTGGAATCAGGCAGAGAATAACATGTTCCCTGGCGTACCACTGGGCAAGCTGCAGAGCCTCGATGACGGCGTTGTCAAATCGCAGGTTCCCTGTGGGCAGGTAAAAGAAAACCACAAAGGCAGCCGCCATCAGGGTCAGTGGCTTCCACTCCGATTTCCATTTCATAACCGGTTACTCATCATCTCTTCAGCAACTCCATTTGTTCCCTGGCCGTCGATTTGATAACAGACTCAACGCAACCAAAGAAATTCAGCACGCACGGCATCCGAAGATTGTAGTACACCTGCACCCCCCGTTTGTCATCCGCAATAATACCGGCGCTTTTCAGCACCGAGAGATGCCTGGAGACGGTGGAAGTGTCCGCTCCGATCATCTCGGTAAGCTCGCAGACGCACCGCTGCTTCCGGGACAGCTCGTGGATAATAAAGAGACGGGTCGGGTGCGCCAGCGCTTTCATTATCTTCGCCCTGGCCTCAAAGAGGGCTTTTGTCTTAGCGTTCAACCAGACCTCCCGAGTATTTGTTTATTTGGCAATATCGACAAATATCTTCCAATGTCAAGATCTATTCTCTCGTTTCTGCATTTTAGCCTTTTGTCGTGCTGTCGCGCGACCTGGCGTATCAGGAGGCCGGTGTCCAAGTGTCAGGCGAGTTGCCGTACACCACCTGAATATCCGGAATCCTCCACTGCACAACCCTCTGATTGATTATCCTCTACAATTTCCGTATCGTGTGTGTATGGGAGCATTCAGTGTCAAGCTGGCCAATTTGCTGGAGTATGCGGGGGTGCATTCAAAGGACTATTACCACACCGGCACGCGAGTGGTGTATGATCCCGATGACCCGTTGACGTACTACCTCGACGAAACAGAACGAGCGCATTACAGCGGACCGTTTGATGCCGGCGGCGTGCCGAAATATGTCGTTGGTGGGCGGTCGCATTACATGCCGGTTCTCATCAGTTTCTACGCACTGGGGCATCTGGAATTGTATCGCCGCAGCGGTACCGAAGATCATCATTCCACGTTTGTCAAAATGGCCGACTGGTTTGTCACACGGCAGAATAAGAGCGGCGCCTGGCTGACCAGCTTCCCGATGAAGAAGTTCGGTCTGCCGTCGGGGAGTCCGTCAGCCATGATTCAGGGACTGGCTATCTCCACGCTTGTTCGAGCCTTTCACGTGACGGGCAGACAGTCATATCGGGAATGCACCGAGCGGGCATTGTCCCCTTTTCACCTGGATGTACAAAAGGGTGGTGTGAGCAGCATCATCGGTGAACATGCCTTCTACGAAGAATACCCGGCCGTTCCGCCGCATCACGTTCTGAACGGATTCATATATGCGCTCTGGGGCCTGTATGACTTGGTGCGTTTGAGCGACAACCACGAAGCCAAGTCGTTATACGAAGCCGGTCTGAAAACACTGATTGACTGGCTGCCACGTTTTGACATGGGTTACTGGTCACTGTACCATGTCAGCGAGGGATTGAAAAACCCGGCGACAGTCCATTACCATCGACTGCACATTTCACAACTTGAAGTCATGCACGCGCTGAGCGGCAACGGGTTGTTCAACGAGTATGCCACCCGCTGGGCCGGATATCTTCAGAAGCGATCTAACGCCCTTCGCACCCTGCCGTCCAAAGTGCTCTGGCATTTGTGGTACCAGCCAAAATAAAAAAGAGAATCAGTTGATTGAGAACGCCTCGATCAGGTTCAGCCCGCCGCGTGTCACGGGATAATCGGGAAAGTCCTTACGCATGATCAGCTGGTTGCCTTCAGTATAAAACTCAACCGTGAGATTGTACCTCCCCGGAGCAATCTCAAAATCGCCGACATAAATCCGCCCGGGTAAAAACTGTGCGGAGCGCAGGTCGGCGTTCTCGGTTACGTCCGTGCCGACATCAATAGCCGCTTTCTTAAGCCAGCCCGCAAGCCCACCGGTGTCCGCCTTCTTTTTCAGTTTTTGAGCCGCCAAGCCCTTGGCCACCGCCCGCGCCACGGAACGAATATAGATGAGAGCTTTCTTGGCCTCGAAGATTTCAGTAGCTACAGTGGTGACATCCTCAAGAAGCTGCAATTCGCCTATCTCAGTGCCGTCCACAAGAATGCATATGCGTTTCACGCTTGACGGACGCGCGACCATTTGCGGAATGGCAAATTTGAAATAATAGTCCGCTTTGACATCAAGAGGCAGATGACCATACTCTGAGTCCTTCCTCTTGGGATCAGTGTAAAGCACCTGCACCAGCTTCAGGTCCTTGTCGGTGCGGATGCGAAGATTCAGAGCCTCTTTTATCGGCGAGAGACCAGCCAGGGCAACTACCGAGAGTATCGCG
>JAOZPL010000252.1:0-1261 GCA_029932795.1 Candidatus Zixiibacteriota bacterium
TATGATCCCCCATATTAAGGCACTTGAGCAAAGGTTCTCCGTTTTAATTCAGCCGGTTGAAAATCCAAATTGGAATGAGGGGAATGGCTCCTCAGCGCTTACGGTTGCTCCATACATAGATGGTCCATTTTTCCTTTTGATGTGCGACCATCTTTTTGACCCAGCAATCCTGCAGCACTTGCTGGAGGTAAAGGGAGATACAACCGACTGTCTCCTTGGTGTTGATTGCCGCACAAACGGTATATTTGATGTGGATGATGCCACCAAAGTCAAGCTGGATGGGGATGTCATTACCGCTATCGGCAAAGGGATTACATCTTTCGATGCTATTGATACAGGCCTTTTCCTCTGCCAGCCATCCTTGTTCGATGGACTGCGGGAAGCCAGGCGCGAAGGATACGGCTCCCTCTCAGCGGGAATCATGCGCTTGATCAGGAATCGCGAGTTCAGAGCAGTCGTAATTGGCGACCGGTTCTGGTTGGACGTTGACACACCCGAGAGCCTGGCCTATGCCAAGCGAGCCCTGCTGAAGAGTGAATCCAAACCTGGTGATGACGGTTTCATATCATCTCGCTTAAACCGTCCCATATCGCGCAAGATCTCTGGACTGCTGGCCCGCACTTCGGTCCCCCCAAATGGGATCACACTGTTGAGCTTTATGGTCTGCATTATCGGTGCGTTTATGTTCAGTCTGGGGGGGTACGTCTGGACCGTCGTCGCCGGGCTGGTGATTCAGTTGGCTTCCATCGTTGACGGCTGCGACGGAGAGATTGCCCGACTCAAGTTTCAGTCGAGCCGCTTCGGCGCCTGGTTTGATACGGTTCTGGATCGGTACGCCGACACGGCGATCGCAGTGGGTGTTTCTTACGGTTACTGGATGACCCATCCACATCCGGCTGTCTGGTTCGGTGCCATACTGGCATTAACCGGCTTTGTCCTTGCAAGCTACACTAAAAAGGAGTTTGAGATTCGCTACGAAACAAAACCATCGGGTGACGTGTTCAGCAGGCTAATTAAGAGGGACGTGCGAATCTTTACAATAATGCTGGGCGCGCTTGTGAATCGACCGTTTGAGGTCCTGATGCTGGTTGGTTTTCTTTCTCATGTTGGGATTGCCCTGATGTTCCTCAACGGTTACAGACAGAAATATCATCGTCAGCACCTTGCAGAATAGAAAGTTGTCCGGGAGAAGACATTCCACACCCCTACCTCAGCTTCGGCACCAGGCCTCTCTGTTGGCTCTTCCACGCTGACCGCGCGT
>JAOZPL010000252.1:1271-3741 GCA_029932795.1 Candidatus Zixiibacteriota bacterium
GATGTTGCTCCGATCCGTTCCCCCTTTTCAACACAGGCAATTAGATAGGCTACCAAGCTTAAGCACCGTACCAGGTGCTTTAAAAGTCCTGAACCCGCTTCATGGAGGCTGCCTTGGTAGGTTATTGAAAGCGTAAGTCGATAATATCAGTTAGGTTAGACTTTTCAGAAGAGGTGGAGTGTTTTTTATGATTTGTGGCTTGACAAGGAGCAGAAATGCATGATATTGTGACAAAATAGTTAGTTAAACTAAATGGATAGTTATGACTCCTGATCTTTCAAATAACGCTTACAACCCTGTTGCAAGCGTTAGGACAACAGGGGAGAAGATTCTCGATGCTGCCCGTTCGGAGTTTGCCCGTTTCGGTTTGGCCGGGGGGCGGGTTGATAGAATTGCTCGCAGTGCTGGTGTTAACAAGGCTATGATATATTACCATTACTCCTCCAAGGAGAATCTGTACAGGGAGGTTCTTAGCGGTCACTTCCGGAGAGTAGGACAGCTTCTCAAGACACGATTGACCGATTTGGAAAGCATCCAGGCTAGGCTTGAGGCGGCCGCCGATGTCTGGATGGACGTATTTGCTGAAATGCCGGAGTTCCGTTCCCTTGTCCTGCGCGAGTTGGCCCAGCCATCTTCTGAGTTGCTGGATCAGATAGCCGATGTTCTGATCGGCACCGGCTTGCCGGAGGCGATTCCGCAGTTGATGTCGGATGAGATATCAGCCGGCAGGTTCCGAGAGGTGGACACCCGGCAGGCTTTGGTCTCTTTTGTGACCATGAATATAGGTTACTTTCTTATCTCTCCACTGATAAACCGGGTGCTCAGCATCACTGATGAAAATGATTTCATTCGCAACAGGAAGAGAGCAGTCATAGATCTTTTCTTTAACGGTATAAAGGTGAGAAAGCTATGAAATATTCGATATTTATCTTGAGCGTGTTCATCTTAGGAGTTGGCTGTGATCGCTCAGACGATACTGTCGGCGGTTCCGGTATTATCGAGACTGAGGAGACCGTAGTCTCCGCTGAAACAGCGGGTCGGGTGGAGAACCTCTTTTTTGACGAAGGCACGGTTGTAGAAGTCGGTGACACCCTGGCCTTGATCGATCCGAGTCGTCTTGAACTGCAACTGGCGTCGCTGGAAGCGGGTCGCAAGGTGGCCGAAGCCAATCTCATTACCGGCCGAATCCAGGTCGAACAGGCTGGCCAGACCGAGGCGTACGCCAGGTCAGAGTTTGACCGCGTTGCCCGCCTGCTGGAATCGGGAACCACAACACAAAAACAGTACGATCAACTGGAACACGAATACACGCAGGCGGCACTGGCCCGACGCACGGCTGAAGCTAACATCGGGACGATTGAAGCCGAGCTGCAAAAGATTGACACCGAAATCAACCGCCTTAGACGCTCGTTGTCCGACTGCCACCCCCTGGCACCGATAGCAGGTATAATTACCGAGAGATACGTAAATACCGGGGAACTGCTGAATGTCGGTAAGCCGATTGCCAAAATCGCACAACTAGATACAGTTTGGGTCAAGGTGTATTTACCGACTGGTGATTTCGCCAACATCACACTTGGCACTCACGCGACCGTCAGCACTGAATCAGGCTTCAGACAGTATGAAGGTGTTGTTACCTGGACATCACAGGAGGCTGAGTTCACGCCGAAGAACATCCAGACAAAGGAATCCCGCGCCGGTCTCGTTTACGCCGTCAAGTTGAGAATCCCCAACATTGACGGGAGGCTCAAAATTGGCATGCCGGTTTTCGTGACCCTAACCAAGTGATGAGCTACCTCAGCGTTACAGACCTCTCCAAATCGTACGGAGATATCAGGGCGCTCGACCATTTCTCCCTGGAGGTGAACGAAGGTGAGATATTCGCTCTGGTTGGACCTGACGGTGCCGGCAAGACAACCCTGATCCGCATTCTCTGCCACCTGCTTGAGGCTGGCAGCGGTGCGGTTACGGTTAATCAGCAGGACGTCGCTGTCTGCTACGAACGGATCAAACCTCTCCTGGGATACATGCCGCAACAGTTCTCACTGTACCCGGATTTGACGGTAGAAGAGAATCTTGTTTTCTATGCCGGCATCTACGGTCTGACCGGCAGAGCCTACCGGCAGAAGCGTGACTTGCTGTATGTGTTTTCAAATCTTGGGCCATTCTACAACCGACGCGCTTCCGCGCTCTCCGGCGGCATGAAACAGAAACTTGCTCTCTCCTGCGCGCTGATGCACGACCCGCGACTGTTGATACTCGATGAGCCAACCACCGGCATCGACCCGCTTTCGCGCCGCCAGTTCTGGGAGATACTTTTGCAGCTTCGCAATCAGGGCGTTACAATTCTTATCTCGACGCCATACATGGACGAGGTCGCCCGTGGCGACCATGCCTGCTTTATCTTCAACGGCAGGAAACTCGCTGAGGGAACACCACAGGAGCTGGCCGATCAGTTCGAGGGCCAGGA
>JAOZPL010000253.1 GCA_029932795.1 Candidatus Zixiibacteriota bacterium
CTTGTCACTCGTCAGTTTCTTCCGCTCAGCGGCGAGATTGTACTTCTTCGTTTTGGCGTTATAAAATTCACTTGAGGCGGGATCAAGCGCAATCATAATATCTTTACCGGCCCGGTAAGCCGACTTGCCGATCGCCTCCATGATGACTTCAAGCGCTTCCTCGTTCGATTTCAAGTCCGGAGCGAACCCGCCCTCGTCACCAACGGACGTGTTGTATCCTTTCTTTTTCAGCACCTTCTTGAGATGTCCAAAGACCTCAGCACCCATCTGCAGGGCTTCAGAAAAACTCTTCGCTCCAACCGGCATGATCATGAACTCCTGCAGATCGACGTTGTTATCCGCATGTTTGCCGCCGTTGAGGATGTTCATCATCGGCACCGGCATCATTTTGCAGTTGCAGCCGCCGATGTACTCGTACAGGAACCGCCCCCGGCTCTCCGCCGCCGCCTTGGCTGTCGCCAGCGAAACGCCCAGTATGGCATTGGCGCCAAGTTTCCCTTTGTTGACGGTACCGTCCATTTTGATCATATAGTTGTCGACTGCCACCTGGTCAAACGGATCGATGCCGTCGCTGATAAGAGCCGGACCGATCTTCTTGTTGACGTTATCAACCGCCGTCCGAACCCCCTTGCCGAAGAATCTTTTTGCATCCCCATCACGGAGTTCAACCGCTTCATGGGCGCCGGTGGACGCCCCCGATGGAACTGCTGCCCGCCCCAGAGTTCCATCCGTCAAACAGACATCGACCTCAATAGTTGGCGTACCCCGACTATCCAGTATCTGACGTGCATGGATATATTGAAAATCCGACATGCCATGGTTCCTTTCTGTTACTGCGCACCTATTCGGCCAACATAATCAGTATCTTAACAGCATAACAAGCTAATATTCTGCGAAGGCGTAATCCCCACACCTGTTGAGATAACGCCACAGATTTCCCCGCAGTCCGAAGCCTAAGTGCAAGAGACCCAACGCATACACATTCGGCAGACAATTTGATATTAAAATGGCCGGCAGCACATTAAAAGCTTGTTTGAAGGGTCAGTGGATTCAAAAAAGTCTGGCCCGGGGCCGGTTCAACCGGCCCCTTCTTTTTACGCTGTTTCTACGCACGACAACAGGGTCCCGGGCCGTCCAGTTTTTTATCCTTGCCAATCAGGATCGAGTAGCGTATCTATCCGCGCAACCATGGAACTGCTGAACACTATCCTGTCAGGCATCTCCAATTTTGTCTGGGGCAGGAAAAACCTCTTCCTGTCGATTGTTCCGATCCTGATTCTGACCGGCCTTGTTCTCACGGTTAGAACCGTGTTCATTCAAATCCGCGGATTCGCGCACGGTGTTGGAATAACCTCTGGCAAATATGACGATCCCGCGCACAAAGGGCAACTGACCCATTTCCAGGCGCTCTCGGCAGCGCTTAGCGCCACGATCGGCATCGGTAACATCGCCGGCGTAGCCATCGCGCTGTATTATGGCGGCCCGGGGGCGATTTTCTGGATGTGGGTATCGGCTTTCTTTGGTATGGCCATCAAGTACACCGAATGTACACTGGCCATCAAATATCGAAAGATTGAACCCAACGGCAACATCCGAGGCGGCCCGATGTACTTCATTGAGCTGGGCATGAAGAAATACTTCCGCCCGCTGGCCTATCTCTTCGCCGCCTGCACTGCCATCGCCGCCTTTGGCGCGGGGAATATGGTTCAGTCAAACACTCTGGCTCATTCCATCATCGATGCTTTTCACGTTGCCCCGGAAAATCAGGGTCTGTGGCGGTGGGTTATTGGCATCGTGATTTCCGGCGCAGTGGGCATAGTCATCATCGGCGGAATCAAGCGGATAGGCAAAGTAGCTTCGTTCCTGGTCCCGTTTATGTCCGTGGTTTATGTCTGCTCAGCGCTGGTTATTCTCGCTATCGAGCCTGATCAGATTATCCCGGCCTTCCAGCTCATCTTCTATCATGCCTTCCATCCTACCGCTGTGGTTGGCGGCTCGGCGGCTGGTGCCACAGTCTTAACGACTATCTCTTGGGGGTTAAGACGCGGCCTGTTCTCCAATGAGGCCGGTCAGGGATCGGCAGCGATGGCACATTCAACAGCCAAGGTTGAGGAGCCGGTTCGCGAAGGGCTGGTGGCCATGCTGGGTCCGTTTATTGATACTATCGTGATCTGCACCATGACAGCGCTCGTGATTATTACAACCGGCGTGTGGGACAGCGGCCTTAACGGTGCACCACTGACAATGGCGGCATTCAACACAGCCCTGCCCACCTACGGCCGGTGGATGGTTGTGGTGGGGATTCTGCTGTTCGCCTTTTCAACCATCCTTAGCTGGTCATATTACGGCGAAAAAGGAATCGAGTACATCGCCGGAGCCTCGGCCAAACTCCCTTACAAGTGGATTTTTCTCATTTTTACTCTGCTGGGTGCCCGCCTTGACCTGGTAGCCGTCTGGTCATATGCTGATACAGCTAATGGCCTGATGGCGGTACCAAACCTAGTGTCCCTCATTGTTCTATCGGGCGTTATTGTCGCGCTCACCAGAAAATACATGGGTGAAAAAGCCCAGGGTCTGCACAGACCATTCGACAGGGACGGACTCGGCCCGCTGCCACCGCAGGAGTAGCACCGCTCCTCGCTGCAGAGCAGGGTCGCCTGGCAGCACACCAAACGCAATATGGATACCAATTGACATAGCCGTCCCTCATCCCTATCCATACCCCTATGAGGTGTCGGTCGATAACTTACATCACAGGTCATGAGACATGACCTCCCTGCAACGTAATACAATACTGATCTTTGTCGCGGCCATAGCGGTGCGGTTGGCGTTTCACCTGGTGACCGGATTTGTGGCCGATGATGCGTTTATCACCTTCCGGTATGCGAAAAACCTCGCCGAAGGTCACGGCTTCGTTTACAACCTGGGTGATCCGGTTCTGGGGACAAGCACGCCCCTTTTTACACTGATTCTGGCTCTGTTTGCCGTGCCGGGCATACCGGTTGTGACGACAGCCTTATTTGTCTCCCTCGTCTGCTCCGGTCTGACGGCGACCGTGGTTTATCGTTTTGCCCGCTCTCTTCGCTTTGCCCGGTTAGCTTTCCTGCCGGTGCTTGTTTACATCCTTTGGCCGCGCTCGGTGCCTGCGGAAGTCTCCGGCCTGGAGACCGCTCTTTTCACGCTGCTGATCATCTCAGCTTTCTATTTTCAGCACCGTCGGCTGGAGTACTACGCCCTTGGTATGGCCACTCTGGCCACTGCCACGCGACCGGAGGGATGCCTGGTGCTCCTGCTTCTACTCGCCTATAACTGTTATCGCGACAGCTGGCGCTGGCTTTCGTACCTTCTGATCCCGGCCATCCTCCTCGGCCCCTGGTTTCTGTTCAGCTGGTACTACTTTGGGTCACCGGTGCCACACGTAATCACCGCCAAGCTGACATTGTACAGCCAGTTCGGGGTCATGCCCTGGTGGCGAAACCTTCTCTCGGTGACAGGTTGGGACCATCCGCCGGGAGTAGTCCTGACCATCGCCGCTATCATCGGGGCATGGTGGCTCAACCGGAAGCAGAACTTCGGCTGGTTGGAGATAATCTGGCTGCTTGGCATGATCGCCTTTTTCACATTCAGCCGAACACATCTCTTCTTTTGGTATATCGTTCCCATCAATCCCATTTACGTGCTTTTTATCTGTGCCGCTTTCCCCCTGTTGTACGACAGGATTGGCTTTTGCCGAAGAAATT